>JBBRHC010000018.1:0-22646 GCA_038223295.1 Opitutales bacterium | reverse complement strand
GGGTCCCCGAGCGTTTGTTCTGATACGCCCATCCTTTGTTTACTCCCATGTCTTCCTCATTTGAACCCGCGTCATCGGGTCATCAGTCCTCATCAAAACGACGCGGATCCGCGATTCGTCGCACGCCGCGCGACTTCCTCGACATGTTTGTCGAGCGCTGGTGGGTCGGCGCGATCGCCGGAGTTGTCGCCGCCGCGCTGCTGGTGATTTTTCGCCCGCATTTCGAGCCTATTTATCGCACCGAGGTCTCTCTGCTTTTCGAGGCCCGCAAGGACCGCGTGCTTAACATTCAAGAGGTGGTGGACACCAGTCTGCAAACCGCCGGTGAGCTGAACACGCATATGGAACAGCTCCGCAGCACGACGTTCGCTGACTACGTGCTCGCCTCCTTCAGCCCCGCCGAGGCGGAGCTCATCCAACGGTCTTATCTCGATCCGCTCAACCCCAACGCCGCCTCGCCCTCGCTCTCCGGCATCGTTCGACCCAATTTCAATGTGTCTGCCCGGCGCGGTGCGCCCATCGTCGGCATCCAGGTGTCAAATCGCTCGCCCGACGCCGCCGCGCTTATCGCGAATCGCATCGCGCGTCGTTACATCGATTACAACCTCGATAGCGCCAGCACGCGCACCAACTCCGCCATCGTGTTTCTCCGAAATCAGGCCGAGGAAACGCGTAAACAGGTCGAGGCGGCCGAGACCGCGATGCAAACCTACCGCGCCCGCCATAATCTCGCAGCCATCGGCGAGACGCAGAACGTCGTGCTTCAAAAAATGGCGTCGCTGGGCACCGCGCTGGTGAAGGCTCAGCTTGAGCAAATCGACGCCCAATCCCTGATCGACAAAATCGAGGAGTATCAACGCACCAATCGCGATCTGCTGGAGATTCCCCAGATCCTCGCGTCCGGCTCGGTAAATGGTCTTTTCACCAGTTTAGTCACGCTCGAGTCGCAGCGCACCATGCTCGCCGAGCGCTACCTCAACGAGCATCCGCGCATGAAACAAAATGCTCTGGAGACCAGCGAGACGCGGCGGATCCTCGCCGATAGCATTGCCAAAGCCATCGCTGATCTGCGAGCCCGTCATGAGGTCGCCGCCCAGTATGTGCAGCGCCTCGAAGTCGAGATGGTCGGTTCCGAAGCCCAGGCCCGTGAACTCGATAAAATCTCCGTCGATTACAAGTTTCTCGAGCAGGACGCCAACGCCAAGCGCACCACCTACGCGCGCATCGTCGACCGACTCACCGAGGCCGGCATCACCAGTCAGATGGCGAATACCAACATCGCCATTTTCGATCCGGCCTGGGTTCCCTCCGCGCCGTCTGACACAGGCGCGGCCCAGGTCGCCGCCAAAGCCACCGTCGCCGGTCTCGGTTTGCTCTTCATCCTGCCCATTGGCCTCGGTCTGCTGGATTCCCGTCTGCGCACCCCGGCGCAGGTGGAGGAGTCGCTGAACGAGCCTCTTCTCGGCGTGGTCAAACGCATGGCGGATCTAGGCGAGGAAAACCGTGCGCAGGCCTTCCGGCAGCAGAAAAACCGCGATGTGGCGGAAGCCTACCGAGGCATTTTCAGCGAAATCGAGGTGAGTTCGCCCCTGGCGTTTCCGAAGGCACTACTCGTCACAAGCAGCGTGCCTTCCGAGGGCAAGAGTCTGCTATGTAGTAATCTCGCCGCCGTCTTCGCCTCACACAAACGGCGCACTCTCCTCATAGATTGCGACCTGCGTCGCCCCACGCTGCATCGCTATTTCGGGGTCAAACCCAACGCGGGTTGGGTGGACTGGCTTGAAGCCGCTCCCGCCGTCCGTCCTGAGTTTCCGCTCGGTGTGGTCCATGTGGGAGAAAACCTCGATCTGCTCCCCGCCGGACGTTGCGCCGATCGTCCCACCGAATTGCTGGACCGCCTCAGCCGCCGCGAGTCGCTTCAGCCGCTGCTGGATCGCTACGATCTCGTTATCTTCGACACGCCGCCCGCCGCGATTTTTCCCGACGCGCTCATGCTGGCCCGCTGCTGCCACGAGATGATCTACGTTTGCCGCTATCGCACCGTTCGGCCCGCCGTGATTCGCAAAGTGCTCGATAGGTTTCATGGGTCGGGCGTGTCCGTTCTCGGCGTAGTGTTAAATCAACTACCCGAGAGCAAGGCCCGTAGCTACGGCTACCACGGCTACGGCACCCAGTCGGCCGAGTATTACAAGGCCTACGAAAAACACGCCGCCGCGTGATCGTCGTAGAACCACTTGGCCGGGTCCTGCGCTTGTGCGCCGGAGCCGTCTTCACCGCGCTGTTGGTCTTTGCGCCGCTCAACTACGGCTCAACCCGCGAGGACGGAGCGGACTTGGTGGCGCTCACCGCCGCCCTCGCGACGCTGCTTTGGGCGGCGTCGCTACCCTTCGCGGGTCGAAGCGCGCGAGTGCCCGTTTTCGCCGCCTGCGCCTTGGCGTTTTTTGTGATTGCCGCCGTCCCCTGGATCGGAGGGTTCGCGCACGCCACTTCCCTGTCTGCGTTCACCGAAACCCACTTCACGAACGTTTCCGCGCGTTGGCCGGTCAGCATCGTTTGGCGGGATTCCCTTAACACCGTACTCCTCTCGCTTGCGTTGGCCGGCTCGGCTCTGGCGCTGGTCGACCTCTCCCGCGATCGCGGCTGGGCGCTTACCTTCTCGGTTACCCTAGTCGGAGTCGCCGTTGTTGTCGCGTCGCTTGCGATGCTGCAAGTCGCGACCGGAGCGAGGGGCATTTACTGGCTCGATCACGGGCGCTTGCCGGGGAATTTCAGCGGCGTCTTCTACCACCACACCTCCGCTGGCGCTTATCTCAATACCGCGTGGCCTCTGGCGGTGGCGCTAACGGTTTGGGCGACGCGCCGTGAGCGTTTCGGCCTCTCCCGCGCGCTGATGGTCGCCGGGTCGCTGATTATCATCTTGTTGTTGGCGGCTCACGGTAGCCACGTGTCCCGATTCCCTCAGGTCGCCGCGCTGGTCGCGGTTCCCTTCTTGTTAATGGGGCTTCAAATCCCGTTGCGACCCGGCCGGGTTCATGGTGTTCGCCCCTGGTTGCTCTTGGGTGGCGGCGTGGCGGCCTTGCTCCTGCTCGTTGCCGTCACGGGTCGCACCGAGAGCATCGGGGCTCGCTGGCGCATGCTCTTCGGCAGCTCGGCCGATTCCCTCTCCATCGTCCAAACGATCCACCCGCCCGAAGCGACTTGGCCGGCTTTGATCCGGGATGACCTCCTCATCCCTCACACTTCGCAACCCGGCATGTTTGGGGACCGGGGCGAGGGTTGGCGCACCGCTCTGCGCGCCATCGCGGCGCGACCCTGGGTAGGGCACGGACCGGGCAACTGGATGGGCGCCGCCAACCAGCACAGCAGCGATCCCTTCGTGAGAACGTTTTATCAGTTTCTGCAATTCGCCCATCAGGACACCCTGCAAACGGCAGTGGAGTGGGGCATCCCGGCCGCGCTCGGGTGGTGGGGATTCCTGGTCGGCGCCTTGGTGGCCGTGTTTCGGGCGCGACGCTGGATCAGCCCCACCCACCGCTCTCTCTCCATCGGGGCGGCCTGCGCCTTGGGGGCGCTATTACTCCAAGCCCAAATCGATTTTCCCCTGGAAATGCCCGCCATCGCTTTCAACGCCTTCCTCCTCGCCGCCCTCTGCTGGGCCGGCGTCGACGGCCGTGCCTCCGACCCAATTTCTCCGTCTTCGCTCACTACATGACCGCCCACGCCTCTACCCATAGAATTCAAATTCGCCCCAACCAATCCTGGCTGCGCCTCGACTGGGTCGGCCTCTGGCAATACCGCGACTTGCTGGTGTTGCTCGTACAGCGCGACTTCACCGCCAAATACCAGCAGACGATTCTCGGTCCGCTCTGGTTCATCGTTAATCCGTTGATCAACGCGTTCGTTTTTACCGTGTTGTTTTCCCGCATCATCGGCATCTCCACGGATGGCATCCCGCCCATGCTTTTCTATCTGGGGGGACAACTTTCCTGGAACTACTTCGCCAACGTGCTCGGCAGTACCGGAAACTCTCTCACGGGCAACGCGGGCATCTTTAGCAAGGTCTACTTTCCGCGTCTCATTCCGCCGTTCGCGATGTGCGGTTCCAGTCTGATCGCCTTCGTGGTTCAACTCGCGGTTTTTGGTGTGGTCTGGGGCTATAACTTTTTCTTCACGCCCTACGGCGAGTCCATGAACGTGGGCTGGTCGCTGCTGCTTTTTCCCCTGTTGATTTTGCAGACCGCCGCCCTCGGCCTTGGCACCGGTTTGGTGCTTTCCGCCATCACCGCGAAGTATCGCGATCTCCAGCAGCTCACCGGCTATCTGCTGCAGATCTGGATGTATGCCACTCCGGTGATCTACCCGCTCTCCCGCATACCCGAGGATTGGCGTTGGGTGGCGAATCTCAACCCCATGGCGGCCATCGTGGAGTCGACGCGCGTGCTTCTGCTCGGCGTGGGCAGCGTCACGTTCGCCACCCACGCGGTCTCGATTCTGGTCACCGTCTCGGTGCTGCTCGGAGGCATCGTTCTCTACCAACGCACCGCCCGCACTTTTGTGGACACCGTCTGATCACCGCCATGAGCAAACCTATCATCACCGCGCGCGGCGTCTCCAAACGCTACCAACTTGGCCAGATCGGCATGACGAGTTTCCGCGACGAACTCGAGCGCCTCTCCTCCCGCTTGCGCCGGAAAGAGGCAAGCACCCCGGCCCGCACCGGCGAATTCTGGGCGCTGCAGAATGTGGATTTCGATATCTCGGCCGGCGAGATCATCGGCGTCATCGGACGCAACGGCGCGGGCAAAAGCACGCTGCTCAAGATCCTTTCACGCACCACCGAGCCAACGAACGGCGAGATCAACATGCATGGCCGCGTCGGCAGCCTGTTGGAGGTAGGCACCGGGTTTCATCCCGATCTCAGCGGGCGGCAAAATATATTCCTCAATGGCGCCATCCTCGGCATGTCGCGTTCGGAGGTCGCGGCCAAGTTCGACGAGATCGTCGCCTTCGCCGAGCTTTCCGCCTTCATCGACACCCCGGTCAAGCGCTACTCCAGCGGCATGTATGTGCGCCTCGCCTTCGCGGTGGCCGCGCATTTGGAGCCCGAGATTCTTATCCTCGACGAGGTGCTCGCCGTGGGCGACGCCGACTTCCAGCGCAAGTGTCTCAATCGCATGTCCGAGATCTCCACCTCGGACGGCCGCACCATTCTCCTGGTGAGCCACAACATGCAGGCCCTCCGCCGTCTGTGTGGAAAATGCCTCTACCTCGAGCGCGGCAAGAGCCTCGGCATCATGCCGGTGGAGGATGCCATCGCGCGTTACACCCAACACTCGCAGCCGTCCCCTCCCATCGTGCGTCTTGAGGATCGCCCGCGCGGGCATGCCGAGGGCTCGCGTGTGCGCTTGCTCGAAATCGGAACCACCGGCGGCCAACCCATTCGCTACGGTCACCCGATTCAGTTCTACGTGGAGTTTCGTCTGCTCGAACCCGTCCGCCGTTTTGCCATCGGGATCGGCTTCAATACTCGCGAGGGCCAGCGCGTCCTTACCCTGGATTCCGATACCATGCAGCCCGCGCTCGACCTCGAGCCCGGATCCTACCGCGTCACGCTGGGGGTTAACTTCTGGCTCCTGCCCGAAAGCCAATACCACATCACTTGCGCCGCCATCGAAGGCTCGACCTATCCCGACGCTCTCTCCGACGTCGCGCTCTGGGACGTGCTGCCCGCGCCCGAGGACGAGACCACCCACCGCTCCTCGCCCAATGCCCGTCCACCCGTGGCCGTGGCCGTGCGCGAGCTCATCGCGTAGTCCCCCGTTAATCCCGTCGTTTTCGTATCCGTGGAAAAACTACTGGTCATCACCCGCCACACCCCGCTCCCTTGGGAGGACGGGGCCGGCGCCTATCTGCACGACCTCGCGCGTTTTCTCGCCGGGCGCGGGTTTCGGGTCGATATCCTCTGGCTCCAGCCGCACGAGCATTTGCGTTGGGCCAAGGTCTGGCGTCTGTCCCCGCTTTTTTCGTCGTCCGTGCGTTTGCATGTTCCCGACGGGATACGTTTCGGGCGGGCCTTCTTTTTCCCCGACGTGGTCTGGCATCCCTTCCGCGCCCACATGTTTGATCACGTGCGTCGCGTGCTTCGGGTTTTTGGCATAGATCCACCCCGCCGCAATCCCGCCCCCGTGCGCGCCTCGGAAGCGGACGCCTCCCCGCCGCCACGAGTCTGGGCCTCCGCCCCTACCGCGCTCGAGGCGGCGCAGGTCGAGCGTTTTGTCGCCCGGCACCGGCCGGACATCGTGGTGGCCAACTACGCGTGGATGTGCCCGCTGTTCGATCTGCCTGCGCTTCGCTCCGTCCGCCGGGTGTGCTTGGCGCACGATATCGGCTGGAAACGCGCCGCGCTCTCCTCCTCCGCCGCGCCCGAGTTTACGCGCGATGAGGAGGCCGCTTGGTTGCGCCGCGCGCGACTTCTCATCGCGATTTCCAAGTCCGATTCCGATGAACTCCGACGCTTGGCCCCGGACGCCCGGATCGTGCTCGCGCCCAAGTCCGCCGAGCCCCGCGCCGCAGTCGCCCAGTCGCCCTCTCGCAGCCTTCTTTTCGTAGGCAGCGCCAACGCCTTCAACGCCGAGGGGCTGGAGTGGTTTGCGCGAGAGGTCTGGCCGCTCGTGCTCTCGCGCATACCCGACGCCTCGCTTCAGGTCTGCGGCTCGATCGGACGCCTCGTCACCATTCGGCCCATCGGCGTGGTCTTCCACGGCGAGGTTCCGAGCCTAGACGAATATTATGAAAACGCCGCCGTGGTGATCGTGCCTCTGCCTCGCGCCACGGGCATGAACATAAAACTGGTGGACGCCGCCGCATATGGCCGCGCCATCGTGGCCACCTCGAACACGCTGCACGGCGCTCCCCTGTTGCGCGGCGCGATCACCGCCGCCGACAGCGCGGCGGATTTTGCCGACGCGGTTTGCCGCCTCCTCGAAGATCCTGCCGCGCGCGCAGCCAGCGCCGAGCGCGCCCGTGCCGCCGTCCGCGAGCACCTCGCGCCGGGAGCGTGCTACGGCCCGCTCGCCACCTTGCTCGGCCAACCCGCCTAAGTTGCGACCGCCCCATAAAAATGTCCGCGCCGGTCATCTATATTCTCTTCAACCGTCCCGAGCTCACGCGCCGCACCTTCGGCGCTTTGCGCGAGGCGCGGCCCGCCCGTCTCCACCTGATCGCCGACGGCCCGCGAGCCGGTCACCCCACGGATGCCACCCGCTGCCGCGAAACCCGTGCCATCGTCGAAGGCCTGCTCGACTGGAAATGCGAGGTCACGCGCGACTACTCCGAGGTCAACTTGGGCGCCGGCCGCCGCATATCCGGAGGCCTCACCGCCGCTTTCGCCCTGCTCGGCGAGGCCATCGTGCTTGAGGACGACATTCTTCCGCACCCGGATTTCCACCCCTTCTGCGCCGCCCAGCTCGCCGCCCATCGCGACAACCCCTCCATCCACTCCATCTCCGGCCTCCAGCCGCTCGGCCGGTACGCCCCCGCCGACGGCCCCGTCGTGCCTAGCACCTTCAACTGGACTTGGGGCTGGGCGACTTGGCAGCGCGCCTGGAAGGACTTTCGCTTTGATATCGCCCCCGACCTTGCCGACCCCGCCACCGTCGCCCGCATCCGCGACTACGTGGGCAACGACCTTAACGCCCTGTGGCACACCACCAATTTCGAGGAGCTCCTCGCCGGCCGGGTAGACGCATGGGACTTCCAGTGGAATTTCACCCTCCTCGCCCACCGCCGCATCACGCTCGTCTCGTCGGTCAACTTGATCCGCAATCTCGGCTTCGACGCCGACGCCACCCACACCGTCGAGGCCCCGCCCTTCCTGCGCGATCTGCCCGCCCGTCCGCTTGAGGCCAGCGCCCGCCGCCGTTCCCTGGGCGCCCCGAATCGCGTGCATGACAAGCTCTACGGCCAGATCATCAACACGGCCTCGCCCCGCCGGATCGCCCTCCTCCGCCTGCTCGCCCGCTATCCCGTGCTCGCCGCCCGCGTGCTCAAAAACTGACATGCCGACACTCCGCCAATTCGGCCGCTCCTGCTTCCGCGCCGCCAGCAACCGCCTCCGCTTTCCGCGCGCCCGTTTCGGAGACTCTACCTATGTGTCGCCACGCTGCGAGGTCGCGCCCGACGCCATCCTTGGCCGCGAATGCCGCGTCTTCGAGTCCCGCCTCGGCGGCGGCACCCGGCTGGGCGACCGCGTCATCGTCGGCCACCGCTCCCGGCTTTCCGATTCGCTCCTCGGCGAGGGCTGTATCGTGGAAACCGATACGCAGCTCGCCGGATGTCGGCTCGGTTCGCACGTCTCCATCCACACCCGCTCCGTGCTCAACGCCGTCTCCATCGGCCCCTTTTCCTACGTGGCCCGCGAGGCCTGCCTCAATGACGTCTCCATCGGCGGCTTCGCCTCCATCGGCCCTCGCACCCTGCTGGGCACCGGCGACCACCCGACCGATCTCGCCACCACCGCGCCGGTTTTCTACTCCACCCGCGGACAGTGTGGCGCCGCCTTTGCCACCGCCGACCACTTCGCCGAGCGACGGCCGATCACGCTCGGCCACGATGTCTGGCTGGGCGCGCAGGTCTTCGTGCGCGATGGCGTTGTGATCGGCGACGGCGCGATCGTGGCGGCGGGGGCCATCGTCACCGCCGACGTGCCCGCCTACGCCATCGTGGGGGGCGTGCCGGCCAAGATCCTCCGCTATCGCTTTCCCGAGGAGGTGATACGCCGCCTGCTCGATTTGAAATGGTGGGACTGGGACGCGGCGCGTCTGCGCTCCGCCCAACCCTGGTTCTCCCAGCCCGATATCCACGCCTTCCTGCGTCACGCCGAGGCGTGACCCCGGCTCTTTCCCGTCATGTCCACCTATCGTCCCATGATCAGCGTCGTGCTGCCCGTCTTCAACGGCGCCCGGTGGCTGCGCTGCGCGCTGGAAAGCATCAGCGCGCAGACTTTCTCCAATCACGAGACCATCGTGGTCGACGACGGCTCCACCGATGCCACGCCCCGCATCCTGGGTCAGCATGCCGCGTCCGATGCCCGGGTGCGCATCATCTCGCGCCCCAACACCGGCATCGTCGGCGCGCTCAACGACGGTCTCGCCTCCGCGCGCGGTTGGTTTGTGGCGCGCATGGATGCCGACGACGAGGCCGCGCCGCAGCGGCTTTCGCGGCAACTCGACGCCTTCCGGGGCGATCCCTCGCTCGTGGCCTTGGGCAGCGCGGTCACTTTTATGGATGCCTCCGGCCGCCCGGTGCAGTCTTGTCCCAGACCGCTTCGTCACGAGGAGATCGAGCGTTGCTTGCTGGCTGGTGACGGCGGGGCGATGATCCACCCGGCGGTCATGTTTCGCGCCAACGCCCTCTGGGCCTCCGGCAACTATCGCCTCTCCGCGCAGTATGTGGAGGACCTCGATCTTTTCTTGCGCCTCGCCCGCGTCGGCAGCCTGGGCAACCTCGCCGAGCCCTTGCTGCGTTATCGCGTCCACCCCGCGAGCATCAACTTTACTCGTCGCGCCGGCCGGCGGGCGGTGAAACTCGCGGTCCTGCGCGAGGCGCACGAGGAGCGTGGACTCGCGTTCGATCCCGAAAAAATCCCGCAGGACAACACCCATGGCGACCCCGTGCATCACGCCTGCGAGTGGGCCGCCACCTCTCTCGCCTACGGCTCGCGTCGCGTCGCGGTCAGGCACGCTTGCCGCGCCGTGTATCTGCAACCGCGCTCGCCCGCCACATGGCGCGCCCTGCGTTACGCGCTCAGCGCCCCCGTTTCCTCGCCCGTCGCCTCGTTCTGATGCCACGCATTCTCTACATCGGTCAGACGCCCGCCGAGGGCACGGGCAGCCCGGTCATCGTTTTGCGCCACTTGCAGCGGCTCGCCGCGAGTGGCTGGCAGATCACGATCGTCGGCGAGGGCGGCCAGGACAACAGCGCTTGCACGCGCGCCGGCTGGCGAGTCACCCATCTGCCCTTGCGGCGCCCCTGGTGGCCGCCGTTCCGACGTCAGTCGGCCATCCTGCGCTCCATCCGCACTTGGCTGCTCGCCGACGAATGCATCGGCTTGGTCGAGGATAGTCCGCCCAACGCCATCCTCGGCTACCTGGCCGCGCACGACGATTTCAACGCCGAGATCGCCACCCGCTACGCCCGCCGTCGCAACATCCCCTTGACACTCTTGGTGCATGACGACGCCGCCGCTTTCACCGACGACGCGGGCGAAAAAGCCCGCTTGCGCCGGCGCCACGCGTGGATGCTGCGTTGCGCCCATCGGTGCTGGTTCGTGTCGCCCGAGCTCGCCGCCGTCTACGCCTTGCCCGCCCCCGCCCGGCGCGTGTTGGCCCCCATCCCCGCCGGGTGGCCGGCCTTCGCCCCGTGGCAACCCGCCTTCGCGGCCCGGCCCCGGGTCTATTACGCCGGCTTCATCTGGCCGGCGCAGCTTCCCTTGTTGCAAAAAATCGCCCAGACCCTCGCGGACGCCGATGTGAGTCTGGTGTTGCTCACCCGGCCGACCCCGGAACTCACCGCTTTCCTGCGAAATGGCGCGGTGGCGCACATCCAGCCGTTCCCCACCAATCGCGAGGCGCTCGCGCACCTCGCCCAGACCGCCGCGGGCATCGTCGTCTCCTACGCCGCCGCCACCGCGCAGATGCCCTGGATCGCCACCAGTTTCCCCAGCAAGCTCGCCGAGCAGACCCAGCTCGGCCTGCCCTGCGCCATCGTCGCCCCCGCCGATAGCGCGGTCGGCCGTTGGGCCCGCCGGGTCGGCTACGCCGATTTCATCGCACCCGCCGAGCTGACCCGCCTAGGCGATTGGGCGCGCGATTTGCGCGCCGAGTCCACGTGGCTGCGTCGCGCCGAGACCGCTCGTCGACTCGCGAGCAGCGAATTCAATCCCGAAAAAATCCAGGCCGATTTCACCGCCAGCCTGCTCCGCGCCTGATCCCTTTTTATGTCCGCTCTTCCCATCGTGCTCGTCGGCTGCGGCGCCGTGAGCCAGCTCTTCTACACGCCCGCCTTGCGCGCCTTGGAGGCCGCCGGCGTACTGCGCGTGGCCGCGCTGGTCGATCCGTCCGGGCCGGCGCGGGCTCAACTGCATCGCGTGTTCGCGGACGCCTCGCCCGTCGTCAACCTGGAGGCGGCCAAGGCCCCGCGCGGCGCGCTCGCCATCATCGCCTCGCCGCCGCGTTGGCACGCCGGGCAGACCCTCGCCGCCATCGCGCGCGGCTGGCACGTGCTTTGCGAGAAACCCATGGCGGCCTCCGGGGCCGAGGCCGAGCGCATGATCCTCGCCGCCGAGGCCGCCGACCGCGTGCTCGCCGTCGGCCACTACAAGCGGTTCTTCCCCTCCAGCGACGTCATCAAATCCCTCTGCGCGCCCGGCGGCTCGCTGGGCGCGCTCAAAAATTTTTCCATCGCCGAGGGTGGTCCCTTCACCTGGCCCGCGGCGTCGCCCGGGTTTTTCCAACGCCGGGAGACCCCTGGCGGCGTGCTGCTCGATATCGGCGTTCACGTGTTCGACCTTCTGCTCTGGTGGCTCGGCACGCCGACCGACTTCACCTACGCCGACGACGCCATGGGCGGGCTCGAGGCCAACGCCCGCGTGTCGCTCCGTTTCGGCGCGGTCACGGGCACCGTGCAACTCAGCCGCGACTGGGCCACCGCCCAGCGCTACGATTTCGAGTTCGAGCGCGGTCGGGTCGCGTGGACGGTCAACGATGCCAACGGCCTCGCCGTGACGCTCGATGGCGCGCCCTTCGCCTTGCAAGGCATGTTGCTCGCGCCCGACGCCGCGCCCGCCGCCACCAACCCGCAAAGCTTCATCGCGCAACTCAGCCACGTCGCCGCCGCCATCAACAACCGCACGCCCGTGCTCATCGATGGCCGCGAGGGTGTGCGCGCCCTGCACCTTATCGAGGCCTGCTACGCCCGCCGCCAGCTCCTCGCGCAGCCCTGGTTCACCGCCACCGAGACCGCAAACGCCCGCCAGCGGGCCATCCATTCATGATCGTCGCCATCATCGGAGCCAACGGTTTCATCGGCACGCGTTTCGTCGAGATGCTGCACCTCGACGGACGCCACACCGTCGTCCCCATCGTGCGCCGCGCCTCGGGCCTCGCGCTGGCCGCCCGCTTCCGGCTCGACGCCCGTCTCGGCGACGCCCTCGACGTGGCCTCGCTCTCCGCCGCGCTCATCGGTTGCGACGCGGCGGTCCACGTCGCCCTAGGCGATCCGCGCCAGATCGAGGCCATGCCCGGCGTGCTTTGCGAGGCCGCCGCCACCGCCGGCGTGCGCCGGGTCGTCTACCTGAGCAGCGCCTCGGTTCATGGCCAGGCCCCCGCGCCCGGCACCACCGAGGATACGCCGCTGCACCAGCGCCATGCCATGGATTACAACAACGCCAAGGTGCGCGCCGAACACGCCTTCTTCCGCGCCTGCGCCCGTCGTCGGGTGGAGGGTTTCGCCCTGCGTCCCGGCGTGGTTTTTGGCCCGCGTTCGCGTTGGATCGCCGATCTCGCCGCCGATCTGCGCCAGCGCCGCGCCTGGCTCCTCGGCGAGGGCGCGGGCATTTGCAACACGGTGTATGTGGATAACCTCGCCGCTCTCGTCGCGCAGTGTTTGGACGCCCCTGCCAGCGCCGCCGGCGCTTATCTGGTCGGTGATGCCGAACGCGTCACGTGGCGGGATTTTTATCATCACGTCGCCACCTCGCTCGGCCTGGCGCATGCCTCCATCCATCGCGTGACCGAGGTCCCCGCCTTCGCGCCCACCGCGCGCGAGCGCATCGCCCGCGTGGTGGCCGGGCCGCTCGTGCAGACCACGCTGCCCTTCGTGCCCTCGGCCCTGAAGCAGGTAACCAAAAAACTCCTCGCCGCCCTCACCGCCTCCGCCCCGCATTCCGACGCGTGGCGGCTCCCGTCCGCTCCCGCTCCGCGCATCACCCAGGAGCTCGCGCTCCTCCAGCAATGCCAGTGGCAACTCCCCTCCGCCCGCGCCATCGAGCGGCTCGGTTATCGCCCGCCCGTGGATTTTTCCACCGCCATCGAACGCAGCCTCGCGTGGCTGGCCTTCGCCGAGGGTCGCGCATGAAAATCAGCGTGCTTATCGCCGCCTACCACGCCGCGCCGACTCTCCCGCAGGCCCTCGCCAGCGTGCGCGCCCAGAGCCACGCCGATTGGGAAATCGTCGTGGTCGAGGACGGTTCCAACGACGGAGCCGAGGCGATCACCCGCGCGTGCGCCGCCGCGTGCTCCCAGCCCGTCCGCTACGAGAATCTCGGCTGCAACCAAGGAGTCGCCACCGCGCGAAATCGCCTCCTGCAGCTCGCCCGCGGCGATGTCTTCGCCTTTCTCGACGCCGACGACTGGTGGTCGCCCGACCACCTCGCGCGCGCCGCCGCTCGTTTCGCGTCCGGGGCCGGGTTCGTGGTCGCGGGCGTGCAGACCTTCGACCTCGCTACCGATCACGCCCTGGCGGAGGTGCCGCCGCCCGCCGCGCTCGCCACCGATCCGGTCGCGGCCCTGTTTGCCGAGAGCGTTATCATCACCAGTTCGTGCGTGCTGCTCACGCGCGACGCCTGGCGCGCCACGGGCGAGTTTGATCCGTCTTTCCGCATTGGCGAGGATCGCGACTACTGGCTGCGCGCCGCGCTGGCCGGGGTCGTCTTCGAGATCGAGCCGGCGCTGACTTGCCATTACGCCAAACACAACGGCAGCTCCATGGCGGGCACCCGGCTGGTCGCGGCTCAGACGGCCCGGTTTTATGAGAAACACGCCGGTCTGGCCGCCGTGCCCTCCGGCCGTCGCCGCCGCCTGCTCGCCCACAGCCTGGGCAACGAGGCGCGCCTGCTCCGCGCCTCCGATCCACGCGCCAGCATCTCGCGGCTCCTGCGCGCCTGCCGGCTGAGTCCGGCGAACCCCGTCTTGTTCGCCCACCTGGCTTTCTCCCTCCTGCGCCTGCCCTTCGACACCTCGCGTTCACGCGCCTTGCTCGTGGCCGACCGCCTCGGCGGCCAGTGCCGCTACTCGGGCATCCATCAGCTCGCGCGGTTCCTGGCCGACGACCACGGCGTGCGCATCATCGACACGCCGGACACCCGTCCGCGGCGCCTGGTGGGCAAGGCCTGGAGTCTCCTCCAACGCTGGCCGACGCGCAACCAGTCGCAGTCGTTCACCGAACTGGAAACAAGCTGCGCCCTGGCCGGCTCCTCCGTCTCGGCCGCCCACTTCCTCGTGGGTGAAAACCACGAGCCCTTTCTCGCCCAATCACCGGGCAAGACACCCCTCGTCGCCACCCTGCACATGCCGTCCTCCGTGCGCACCGCGCCCCCGCGGAAAACCGGCCGGGTGCACACCTTGATTCTCCTGACCGGTCGCGAGGCCGACTACTATGCCGGGGCCTGGGGGGCGCGTCAGACCGTGGTCATCCCGCACGGGGTGGACACCACGTTTTTCCGCCCGGCCGCACCGTCGGCGAAGTCTTCCACGCCGGTCGTCATCCTCGTCGTGGGCCGGTTCCTCCGCGATTTTCCGCTCACCGCCGCGACCGTGCTGCGCCTCGCCGCGCGGCACCCCGACTGGCGTTTCGATTTTGTGGTGCCGGCCGCCGCCTGGCACGGCCCCGATCTCGCGGGTGTTCGCGCGCTGCCCGGAGCGCGCTGGCATGATCGCGTGGAGGACGAGGGTCTGCGCCGACTCTACCAGGAGGCGACCTGCCACCTCAGCCCGTTCCTCGACTGCACGGCAAACAACGCCCTCGTCGAATCGCTCGCGTGCGCCTTGCCCATCGTGACCAGCGATCGTGGCGGCGTGCGCGACTACGGCGCCGGCACCGTGTATCCGCTCGCCGCCGAGCACTCCGCCGCCGCGCTCGCGGATCTCTGCGAGCGTTACGTCGCCGAGCCCGCCTGGCGCGCCGACATCGCCGCCGCCTGCCGCGCCTTCGCGGTCGAGACACTCGCCTGGCCCGTCATCGCCCGACGCCACCTCGCGCTCTACGCGCAGATCGCCCGCATCCCATGAATCCTCCGCTCATCTCCGTCTGCATCCCCGCCTACAACGCCCGGCGCTACCTGCCGGAAACGCTCGAGCATCTGCGTGCGCAGAGTTTCTCCGATTGGGAACTCATCGTCACCGAGGACGGCTCGAGCGAGGACGTCGAGGCCCTGGTCTTTGCCTTCACCCAGACCGTCAGCCAGCCGGTCATCTACCAGCGCCACGCGAAAAACCAGGGCCTGCCCGCCACGCGCAACACCGGCATCACCGCCGCTCGTGGCGAGTGGATCGCCTTGCTCGATAGCGACGACCTTTGGGCCCCCGCCCACCTCGCCGACCTCGCCCGTCGCGCGCACCAATACCCGGACGCGGACTTCGTTCACTCGGGCTCCGTTCTTTTCGACAGCGACAGCGGACGCGAACTCGAGACTCGCGCCCCGTCTCCCGCCCAAGTGCGCGACTACCCGCGGTCGCTCTATCTGGGCGACTACATCGTGCAGCCGTCGTCGGCGATGTTGAAAAAATCACTCTGGCAAAAGGTGCGCGGCTTCGATCCCGCCTACCGCTACGTCGAGGATCGGGAGATGTGGCTGCGCTGCGCACGCGCCGGCGCCTTCTTTGTCTACACCAGGCGCAACACCTGCCTCTACCGCAAACACGCCGACGCCCTGACCACCCACGCCGGCCCCATGGCCCTGGCCAGCGCGCGCGTGCTCCAGCAGCACCTCGACTGGAACGTCATCGCCCCCGCGCTCCGCCAGAGCATCACCGCCGAAGCCTGGACCTCCGCCGGTCGCATCAGTTTGCGCGCCGCGCCCGGCATCGCCCGCGACTGCTTTTCCCGCGCCTGGCGCGTCAGGCGCACACCGCGCATCGCCGGCTATTGGCTGGCCGCCTGGCTCTTTGGCCTAAAGCCCGCCCAACCACTTCACGCATGAATACCACCAGCCGACTCCAACAGCCTCTTCCTCCAATGAATCCCTTCAAATCCGCGCTCGGCGCGATGCTCCCCGCATCCCTGCATCCGCGCACCGTGCTGCGCCAGCGCCTCGAAGCCGCGACCCGCGACGGCATCGTCTTGGAGGGGCCTTTCGCCGGCATGCGCTACGTCTCCGACGCCGTCGGCAGCATGTGGTGGCCCAAGATCCTCGGCACCTACGAGCGCGAGCTCGCCGACGTCGTCCACGGGCTCTGCCTCGCCCGACCGGCCTGGATCATCGATATCGGCGCGGCCGAGGGCTACTACGCGGTGGGCATGGCCTGGCGCTGCCCCGAATCCCGCGTGATCGCCTTCGAGGGCGAGATGACGGGGCGCAAACTCCAGATCGAGCTCGCTTCGCTGAACGGCGTCTCCAGCCGCCTTCAGATCAATGGTTTTTGCGACCACGCCGCGCTCGGCGCGGCGGTCGCCGAGGGTCGCTCCGGAATGATCATCTGCGACATCGAGGGCGGAGAATATGATCTGCTGGATCCGAAGGTCATCCCGGAGCTCGGGAGCGACCGCTGGACCCTCCTCGTCGAGCTTCACGACCACGTCGATCCCCGGATAACCAACACGCTGATCGAACGCTTTTTTGGCACCCACAACATCGAGGAATTCGTCAGTCGGCCGCGCACCGCGCGCGATCTGCCGCCTGCGGTCAGCGGCGGCGTCCTGGCCCGCTGGGTGCCCGCCTACCTCGATGAGCGTCGTCCGGGCGAGATGCGCTGGCTGCTGCTCCGCCCGATCGTGTGAGCTTGCGGCCCGCTTCGCGCCATCCCGCCCGTCCGTCTTTTCCCATGCCCGCACCCGTGCTCCAACTCGCTTTCCAAGCCGACGAAAACTACGTCGACGGCCTGGTCGCCACCCTTTGCGGGGTCGCCGGTCATCTGCCGCGTGAGACCCGCGTCGACGTGTTTCTCATCGACTGCGGCATCCGTCCGGAGACTCGCGACCGGCTCGCCGCGCTCATCGCGAGACGCTTCAGCACCTTCAGCCTGTACTTTGTTTCCATCGATGGCGCGGTGCTCGCCCGCCTTCCGTTTCCCGAGGGTCTGAAACATGCCAACCGCTCGGTCTACGGCCGGCTCTTTCTGCCCGAACTGCTGCCCGAAGTGGATCGTGTGCTTTACCTCGATTGCGATCTGCTGATCGACGCCGACGTCTCCCCGCTCGCGGCCTTCCCGCTGAAGGGCGCCATGGTGGCCGCCGCCGTCGACGAGGAGATGCGCGCCGCCACCGCCGGCAAAGACACCGGCCCGGATTTCAACTCCGGCGTCATGGTCATGGATCTCAAGGCGATGCGCGCCGAGGGCCTCACCCGGCGAGCCGTGGACATCGCCTCCGCCGGCAACACCCGCCACGGGGACCAGACGCTGCTCAACGAACTCCTGCGCGACCGCTGGACCCCCCTGGACCATCGCTGGAACCGCCAGATTTTCCTTCTGCCCACCTTCAGCGTTTTTCGCACCGAGCCGCACACCATCTGGCACATCTACATGGGGCGAAAGCCCTGGCACTTCCACCGCGCCGGCGCGCGCGGTCTTGTGGCCGAATACTACGCCCACCTCGATCGCGCCGGCTGGACGCCCACCTCGGCCCCTCAACTTCACCTCAACTCGGCCGCGGGGCGCGACGTGCTCAAAAACGCCGCCGCCGCCCTTCGCCGCAATTGGTTAAAACTTCGATGAAACTCACCGTTGCCATCTGCACCCGCAATCCCCGTCGCGATTACCTGGATCGCGTGCTGCGCGCCCTTTCCCGCCAGACGCTGCCGCGCGATGAGTGGGAGCTTCTGATCATCGACAGCGCCAGCGACCAGCCCCTGACCCCCGCGCTTGGGTTACCCTTCGGCCTAGTCTGCGGTATCGTTCGCGTCGATGTTTCCGGGATCCTGCGCGCGCGCTTCGCAGCCATCGCCGCCGCCGCCGCGCCGGTTTTGCTTTTCCTCGACGATGACAACGTGCCCGCGCCCGACTTTCTCCAGCAGGGCCTCGAGCTGGGCGAACGCTGGCCCATGCTCGGATGCTGGGGGCCGGCGCTCATCATGCCGGAGTGTGAGCATCCCCCGGATCGTGAGATTGAAAAGCACATGGGCCGGATGGCCTGCTGCAACTTGCCCGCCGACCGCTGGAGCAATACCCTAGACGTCGTTCCTCCCGCCGCCGGCCTGTTCCTTCGCTTGGAATGCGCGCGCGCCTACGCCGCCTTTGCCGAGCCCGACCCGCGACGCCGCATCGTCGGCGAGACGGCCGAGCGTTTTTTCCGGGGCGAGGATACCGACCTGGTTTTCCACATCGTGAAAAATGGTCACGGCGCCGGCCAGTTCCGCGCCCTGAGCCTCATCCACCTCATGCCCGCCCGCCGGCTCACGCCCGACTACGTCGTCATGCTCGCCAAGGTCGCGGCGGGCAGCGCCCTCGTCATCAACCACCTGTGGGGCGTGCCGCCGCGCCGCGAATCACTCCTGGATCGCGTGATATACACGCTGAAATCGCTGCGCTTTCGCGGACTCGACCGGCGCATCGCCCGCGCCCACCGCGAGGGCGAGGCCGAGGCGCGCGCATTGATCGGCGGCACCGCATCGTGAATCCCGTCCATAAGCTCTACGCCCGCCGCCACGCGGGCGCTCCCTGCCCGCACGTCCCCTTCCTCGCCCCCTGGTGGGGCGTGCCGCCGGAAGACGCCGCCTCGCTGCATCGCGGCCAGTTCGACCGCTGGGCCGCCCGCCCGCCCGAGGCCTACGCGCTGGTCGAGACCGGCGCCGAGGCCGATGTATTCGTGCTGTCGATACCATGGAAAGCCACTCGCGGCGACCCCGCCGCGCGCGCTTTCGCCGAGCTCGAGATCGAGGCCGCCGGAGCCGCGGGCAAACCGATCCTCGTCTTCTTTGATTCGGATCACGACGAGATCATCAACTGGCCCGCGCACTGCGTGGTGTTTCGTTTCTCCATCAGCCGGGATACCCGCCGCCGCAACGAGTTCTCCATTCCCACCTTCAGCCAGGATTTTCTCGCGCTCAACCACGGCGGCGTCCTGCGGCCGCGCGAGAAGGCCGCCGTGCCGAGCGTCGGTTTTTGCGGCTACGCCCCTCCGCTCGGCTGCGGCCTGAGCAGGCACACCGCCCGCGAGACGGCGCGTTACCTCGCCTACCGGCTCGGTGCGCTCACCCGCCGCCCGCGCTGGATCGCCCACGCGCCGCGCGTGCAGGCGCTCCGCGTGCTGCGACGCACGAAAGCCGTCGAGGCGCGGTTCATCGTGCGCGACCAGTTCGCCTTCAACCGCTGGGGCGTGCTGCAACCCGGCGGCACGCCCGAGACCTCCGCGCGGCAGCGAGCCGAGTTTTTGGAGAATCTCAATGGCACCGACTACGCCCTTTGCGCGCGCGGCCTGGCCAACTGCTCCATCCGGCTTTACGAGGCGCTGAGCCTCGGTCGCATCCCGCTCCTCGTGAACACGCGCGGCGTCTTGCCTTACGATTGGCTGGTGGCCTGGCGCCGGGCCTGCGTGTGGGTGGACGAGGCCGACCTCCCGCGCGCCGGCCGTATCCTGCGCGACCACCATGCGCGCCTGTCGCCCGAAGAGTTCGTCGAGCAGCAGCGCCTGGGCCGGGAACTCTTCGAGCGCTGGATATGCCCCGAGGGATTCTTCGCCGAGCTGCACCGCCACTTCCCCCGTTCCCTGGAACCCGTCCGCACATGACCTCCGTTGTCGTCACCCTTTTCGAAGGCGATCACCACCTCGGTGCCGCCGCCCTGATCAATTCGCTCTGCGCCGCCGGCTTCGCCGGCATCGTGATCTGCGGTTATCGCGGCCCCGTGCCGTCGTGGGCCGGTGCCGCCGCCCGCATCGAGGGGGTCGAGGTGCGCTTCGTCGCACTGGAGACCAAGGTTCACCTCACCAACTACAAGGCCGATTTCCTGCTTCGGGTGTGGACCAGCCTCGTGCCCGACGCGGGGCGGCTTTTCTACCTCGATCCCGACATCGTGTTGAAGGTGCGCTGGTCGTTTTTCGAGGAGTGGACCGGTTATGGCGCGGCCCTGGTCGAGGACGTCAACTCGCCCTTGCCCGAGACTCATCCGCGCCGCGCGGCCTGGCGGCGTTGCCTCGAAAAACGTGGCCGCCGGGTGCGCCGCGAGACGTCCCTTTACGTCAACGGAGGCTTCATCGGCCTCGCCGCCGCCGAGCTCGGTTTCCTGCACGAGTGGCGCGACGCGATGACCTTGGTGGGCGAGGAGATTGGCGGGCTCGAGCGCTCGATGTTTTCCTTCGCCGACAACCGCCCGGATCTCGCCTCGCCGGCGTATCCCTTCAGCAAGACCGATCAGGATGCGCTCAACATCGCCGTGATGTCCGCCTCCGAGCCGATCTCCGTCATGGGCGGCGACGCCATGGATTTTCGCCCCGGCGGCTGGACCCTTTCGCACGCTCTCGGTCCCGAGAAACCCTGGCGCAAACGCTACGTGCGCGCCGCCCTCGCCGGTCGCGCCCCCACCGCGCCGGACCGCGCGTTCTGGGCGCACGCGGCGGGCCCCTTGTCTGTTTTTTCCGAACGCGTCGTCGCCACGCGCCGCGCCTCTTTGGCGCTCGCCGGCCTCATCGGCCGCTTCTACCGCCGCGCCTAGGTCGCGTCCCCGCCCCCATGAAACTCCTCTACACTTGCGCCGACCGCGCCGACGACCCGCTGCACTGGTCGGGCACCGTCTGGAACTGTCGCAACGCGCTCGAACGCGCGGGCGTGGAACTCGCCGTGCTTGATCGCATCCCGTTCGAGTGCCCCTGGCCGCTGCGCCTCGCGCACCAGTGGCTGAAGCGCATGGGCCGAAAGACCCACCACCTGCAACTTGAGCCCGCCGTGCTGCGGCCCGCCGCGCGCCGCATCGCCGAGCGTTTCGCCCGAGGGGATTGCGGCGCGGTTTTTTGTCCCGGCACGGGCGTGCCCGTGGATACCTGGCTGCCGTCGAGCATCCCGGTGTTCACTTATCTGGACGCCACCAAACGCTCCTGGTTGGAGACCTACGTGGGCATGGACACGATCTGTGCGCGCAGTCGCCGCCATGTCGCCGAGACGGATCGTATGCGCCTGCACAACCATGCGCTCACGGTGTTTTCCTCCGAGTGGGCCCGCGACGCGGCCATCCGCGACTACGACGCCTCGCCTGCGCGACTGGCGGTGGTGCCCTTCGGGGCGAACCTGATCGACGCTCCCACCCGCGCCGAGGTCGAGTCCTGGATCACGGTGCGCCGCCGCGAACCCCTGCGCCTGCTCTTTCTGGGCAAAGAGTGGGAACGCAAGGGCGGGCCGGACGCACTCGCCCTGGTGCGCGCGCTCCGGGCGCGGGGTTTGCCCGCATCGCTCGATATCGTGGGTTGCTCCCCCTCCCTAGGCTCGGCCGATCTCGGCTACATCCGCGTGCATGGCTTCCTTGATCACAGCACGGCGGAGGGGGCGCGTCGTTTTCGCGCCCTTCTGCGCGAGTCGCACATCCTGCTGTTTTTATCGCGCGCCGAGGCCTACGGCATCGCCCTGTGCGAGGCAGCCGCGTTTGGCGTGCCGGCCTATGCGCGACCGGTCGGAGGCATCCCCACCATCGTGCGCGATGGCGTGAACGGATGGCTGGGCGACGCGGCGTTCTCCGCCGAGAAAGCCGCCGCCACTTTGGCCGCCGCCTGGCGCTCGCCCGATAGTTATCGCCGCATCGCCCTGGCCGCGCGGCTCGATTACGAGGAACGACTCAACTGGCGCGTGGCCGGACGCAGCTTGCGCTCGCGGGTCGAGGAGACCCTCGCGCTCCGCGCCGCGCCCGCCGCCCGGAGCGCGGGAGCCGACGAGGTGTCCCGCCTTAAGGTCGCCACATGAGAATTTTGTTTTTCTGCGGTTCGCTGGAGTCCGGTCGCGACGGGGTGGGGGACTACGTCCGCCTCCTCGCCGGCGCCTGCGCCACGCAGGGCCATGAATGCACCGTCATCGCGCTGCACGATCCGCATGTGGCCCGCGTCACCGAGCACGGCTCGGCGGAGGGACGGTTTATCCGCCTGCCCGCCGAGGAGCCGTGGCCCTCGCGCCTGGTTTGCGCGGAGGGGCATCTCAACCGCATCGCGCCCGACTGGGTGAGCTGGCAGTTCGTGGCCTACGCGTTTCACCCGCGCGGTTTTCTCCCGCGCATGCTGCTGCAATACGCGAACCGGCTGCGTGGCTCGCGTTGCCACGTGATGATGCACGAACTGTGGCTCGGCCTCGAAGCCGGCTCCCGTTTGCGCGAACGTGGCGTCGGCTGGCTACAACGGCGCGGCGTGCTTTGCCTGCTGGGGGAACTCGATCCGGACTGCCTGCACACCTCCAACCTCGCCTACCGGCAGGTGCTCGCTCGCGAACGCTGGCCCGCCGAGCTGCTGGAGCTTTTTGGCAACGTCCCGATCGCCGACCCGGTCGCGGCCTCCGGGCCGCTTTTCCTGCGCTGGTTTCCCGGCCTCGCCGCGCCCTTGGTCGCGGTGACCTTTGGTACGCTGCACGCGCAGTGGCGACCCGCCGCCACGGTGGAGTGGCTGCTGGCGAGCGCGCGCCGGCTCGTCCGCCCGGCCGCCCTGCTCGCGATCGGGCGCACGGGCGGGCACGCCGCCGCGCTGCT
>JBBRHC010000017.1:0-22753 GCA_038223295.1 Opitutales bacterium | reverse complement strand
AATCTGCTGCTCATCTGCTCGTCCGTTCACCCGCTCAATGCACTATTCAGTGCACTTCGGGATTCACGAACGACCATCTGATCCAGCATCTTGTGCCATCTCATCGGCTCCCACTTCGGATTTCGGGTTAAAACGACGCCCAAACACGCGGCGCGCAATAACCGAGCGCACATTCCGATTGGCGAAGGGGTGTCGGGGTGAAAGCTGCGCGTGTTGCCAATGGTGGACGTCGGTGGCGTCGGGTATCGTGGGGATTCCAACGGCTTTTCGTTTTTCGGTGGCATTTTCACCAAAACCGTAAAATAGGTTGCCCGGTCGCCTACCCCTAAGCGACCGGGCATTTGCTTTCTTAGTTACCCCAAAAACTCCTGCTTTCGCAGGAGAAGTGAAAAGTGGATGGACGAGACCATGCGGGCTTCGCAGGCTCCGTCAATAATTCTGTCGATTACTCCTGCTCCGAACCAATATCATGCTTTCCCAAAAAGAGTTAAACTCAGTTTTAGATAAGGTCGCCGGGGCGGGCAGGTTTTCCCCGATGACTTGGATCCGGGTGTCGGGGGCGGATGCGGCGGATTTTTTGCAGGGACAATGCACGCAGGAGTTGCGGCAACTGGATGTGGGACAAGCGGTATGGGCTCTGTGGCTGACAATCAAGGGGCGCGTGATCGGGGAAAGCCTGATTCTGCGGGAGGCGGAGGGCGCGGGGGCGGAAACGGTCTGGTGGCTGTGGAGCGCGCACACGGCGGGCGCTGCGCTAAGGGCCCGGTTGGAGGAGTTTATCATCGCCGACGAGGTGACGGTGGAGGACGTCGGCGCGACGGGTGCGTGGGAGCAGGTGCCCTTGGCGGGTGCGGTGGGGGAGCGGTGGTTGCGCGATGCCTGGGGCGGGGCGCCCCCGAGCGAGGGGGCGTGGCGGGGGCTGGGCGGCGGATATGTGTTCGCGGGGCGGCGCGGGCAACCGAGGACGTGGGAGTGGGTCCGCCCGGCGCGGGAGGCGTGGGCGGGGCCCGCGTGGACGGAGCTGGGCGAGCTGCGAGCGGAGGACCTGGTGCGGGCGCGGATCGCGGCGGGCGTGCCGGCGATCCCGGGGGAGTTTGGGCCGAACGATCTGCCGCAGGAGGCGGGGCTGGAGACGGTGGCGGTGTCGTTTACCAAGGGCTGCTACCTCGGACAGGAAGTCATGGCGCGGCTGCACGCGATGGGGCAGGTGCGGCGGCGTTTGGTGAGGGTGGCGGGCGAGGGGGCGGCGCCGGGGGCGGGGGCGACCTTGCACCACGCGGCGGATGCCAAACGCGCGGGCGAGCTACGCGCGGCGGTGGATGACGGGCGGGGCGGCTGGATCGGGCTGGCGATGGTCAATCTGTTGGGGCTCGATCCGGCGAAGGCGCTGAAACTGGGCGAAAACGCCTCGGTCGGCGCGGGGTGGTCGGTGGTGTTGCTCGATGGGCCGAAGGCGTGAGTCTGACGAACATGAACGAACGCGATCAGTTGCTGGGCTTGTGCGGGAAACTGGGCGCGACGCCGGCGCAGGCGGCGGCGATGGCGGACCAGTTGATCAAACGTTGCGACCAGCTAGCGACCGAGCGGGGCTGGCCGCGGGTGCGCGCGATGGAGCACCTGCTCACCGTGCTGGTAAAGGGCCGTGCGGGCGATTCGGTGCCGGGTTTCGAGGGCGGGCGACCCCCGGAGTGAAAGCGGAATGCGCGTTCGCGTCGGCGTCGGTCCGGGCGCGGCGATGGCGCAACCGCGCAACCCGCGCAACCGCACAACGACTCACAACTGCACACGGGCTTCGTCCGAAAAGCGCTCGCCAGCGAGCGCGCGGGTGGCGAGCGTGCGCGTTTTCCCCCGCCCGTCTCCAGCCATGAGCAAAGCCTCCATCACCGCCCAGTTTGAATCCGTGTTTGGCCGCGCGCCCGAGATCGTCACGCGCGCGCCGGGCCGCATCGAATTCATCGGCAACCACACCGATTACAACGGCGGCACCGTGCTCGGCGCCTCCATCGACCGGGGCGTCACGGTGGCGCTGGCGCTGCGCACGGACGGGAAACGCAATTTTCGCAGCTCCTACACCGGGGCCACGGTGACGCTGCCCGCCGGCGCGCCGGTGAAACAGGCCGGCCCGGCCGCCTGGACAAACTACCCGCTGGGCGTGCTGGCGGCGCTGCCGCATTTCGGGCTGAGCGCGCCCGGGGGTTTCGATTATCTGGCGGACTCCGATCTGCCCTCCGGCGCGGGTCTGTCTTCCAGCGCGGCGATCGAGCTGGCCTCGGCGCTGGCCTTCCTCGGCGCGACCGGGCAGGCGCCGGATCGCGAGACCGTCGTGAAGGTGGGCAAACATGCGGAGAACCACTTCGTCGGCGTGCCCTGCGGCATTCTGGACCAGGGGGTGTCGGGCTTTGGCAAGGCGGGCCACCTCGTGTTCATCGACTGCGCGGGGCCGCGTTTCGCCACCGTGCCCATGCCGGCGGGCGCGAGCTTTTGGATTTTCAACACGCACACGAAACACGCGTTGGTGGACGGTCTCTACGCCGAGCGCCACCGCGAGTGCATGACGGCGGCGCGGGAGCTGGGCGCGAAGCTGCTGGTCGAGGTACCCGTGGAAAAACTACTCGCGGCCGAGGCGGGTATGCAGCCGGTGCCGTTCAGGCGCGCGCGGCACATCATCGAGGAGATCGCGCGCGTCGAGTCCTGTGTGCGGGCGCTGGAAGCCGGGGACATCGACCGGGTGGGCGCGTTGCTCACGGCCTCGCATCGCAGCTCCCGGCACTTGTTTGAAAACAGCACGGCGGAGCTGGATTTCCTGGTGGATTCGTTGGTGGCCGCACCCGGCGTTTATGGCGCGCGTCTCACCGGCGGCGGGTTTGGCGGCGCGGTCATGGCGCTGGCGGGCCCGGGCTTCGGGGCGGCGCAGGCCGAGGTGGTGGCGGCGGCCTACAAGGTGAAGTTCGGCGAACGGCCCGACGTCCTGCCCATGGGCACGGGCGACGGCGCGGCGGTGCTTTGAGCGGCCGCGCCGACGGAGATTGTTTTTTCCCGCGACGCGGCTTTGGTCTTTTTCTCATGCAAGTACACGCACGCATCTCCTCCGAATGGCGCCGGCGCATGATTTTCATGTTCCTCATGATTTTCGGCTCCGGCGTCTGGTTCCTCTCCGACGGCTATCTCATGTGGCCGGCGGAGGCCAAACGCCACGGGGCGCTCAAGGAGATGGCGGATGCGATGATCGCCAACGGCAAGGCGACCAGCATAGAGGATCCGGCGGTCGTGCGGGCCTGGAAGCCGCTCGCCGCGTCGAAAGACTGGCCGGAAAAGCTACCCAAGGAGCGCACCGCCGCCGCCATCGCCGGGCAGCGTTGGACCGGGGTCATCGGCACCCTGCTCGCGGCGGCTTTCGCCGCGTGGGTGATCTGGAACCATAAGCGGAGCGTGCGAGCGGAGGGCGACCTCGTGATCGGCGCCTCCGGCGAGCGCGTGCATTTCGACTCCATCGTCGGCATGGACCGCGGCAAATGGGCGGACAAGGGCATCGCCTACGCGATCTATATGGTGGACGGGAAGCAGAAGCGGCTGACTCTCGACGATCACAAATTCCTGGGCTGCGAGGCGATCATCCTCGAGGCCGAGAAACGCATGGCGGCGCGCGTCGCGGCCGAAAAACCGGCCGCCGGGTGAGCCGTCCGATCAGCGAAGCCCGACCAAATCCCAGCCCTGGCCGTGCAGGTCCTCGAAGACCGCCACGGTGCCGTAGGGCTCGTGGCGCGGGGCCTCGCGGAATTTGATTCCGGAGGCGAGGTAGGCGGCGTGGTCGCGCGCGAAGTCGTCGGTGTGGAGAAAAAAGGCGACGCGTCCGCCGGTTTGCGCGCCGACGGCGGCGAGTTGCGCGGGGGTGCTGGCGCGCGCGAGCACGAGGCGCGCGGCCTGCGCCTGGGAGGCCGAGCCGGGCGGCGCGACGACGACCCAGCGTTTGTCGGGCGTGAGCGGCGTGTCTTCCAGCAGGATGAACCCGAGCTTGCCGGTGAACCAGGCGATGGCCTCGTCGTAGTCGCGCACGAGGTAGGTGACGGCGCCGAGGTGGGAAGGCATGGCTCAGGGTTTGCGGAAAACGTAGTGGCTGACGAGCCATTCCTCGCCGCGTTTACAGCCCCAGAGCTCGGCGCACGAAAGGTGGAATACGCGCCAGTACGCCCACCACTTTTCGGCCTGGTCCGCGCCGTAGGTATCGCGGAAAAGCGGGAGGATCTCCTCGCGGTGGGCGTCCATGTTTTTTAGCCAATGCTCGGCGGTCCGCTGGTAGTGCCGGCCGTTTACCCGCCAGTCTTGGACGAGCTTCAGGTCGCTTTGGAACTGCATCAAGAGGTCGTGTGCGGGCATCTGGCCGCCGGTGAAAAAGTAGCGGCTCATCCAGTCGGTTTCGTCGCGGGCGACGAAGTGGTAGCTGAAGCGGCTGTGGGTGAAGATATGGGTGAAGAGCAGGCCGCCCGGCTTGAGCCAGCGGGCGATGTTTTTGAAAAGCCGGTCGTAGTTTTTGAGGTGCTCAAACATCTCCACCGATACCACACGGTCGAACTGGGCGGGCTCGATGTCGAAGGCGTTGATATCGCAGGTTATGACGCGGACGTTATTGATCCCGCGTTTCCGCGCCTCGGTGTCGATGTGCTCCTTCTGGGTGCGGGAGTTGGAGATGGCGGTGATCCGGGCGCGGGGGAATTTCTCGGCGTTGTAGAGGCAAAGGGAGCCCCAGCCACAGCCGAGTTCCAGGATGTGCTGCCCGTCGGCCAACTGGGCGCGCTCGGCGTAGAGGGCGAGCATGTGTTCCTCGGCCTCGTCGAGGGACTCGCGGCCCGTGGGGTAGAAGCAGCCTGAGTATTTGAGCCGCCGCCCGAGGCAGAACTGGTAAAACGCCGTGGGCACCTCGTAGTGCTGCTCATTGGCGGCGGCGGTCTGCTCGGCCAGCGGGCGGGTGCGCAGGTCGGCGGCATACGCCTCGCGGTCGTAGCGCGTAGTCTCCTCGCGGATACGCTGCGCGAGCAGGCGGCGGATCCCGAGGCGCACCAACCAGTCGGGGAGCAGGTTCTTTTCGAGCAGGCGGTCGATCATAAGCGCGACAGGGAGGCTGGATTCCGTTTAACCACAAATCCTTCCGACTGAATATCCCGTCGCCGCCGGATCGAGCGCGGGTTTGGCGTTTCAGCGAATATTCCCGCCCCTTTTTCGTAGCCAAGCCGCCCGCCGCCTCGCCACCCTGCGCCCCCATGCTTTTCCGCGGCCAATCCGGATTTGAAGACTTGCTCGCGGGCGAACTCCGCGCGCTCGGCCTTGCCGCGATCGCCCAGGGTGGCGGCTGGGTCGCGACCAGCGCCGCCGCGCCCAGCGCTTCGGGCGCGCCCGCCCCGCTGGATCTCTGTTTCGCGCATACCACCCATTTTCTTCCGGTCGAGGTCTCTGGCGAGACGGTCAACGCCCTCGCCGCCCGCCTTTTGGAGTGGTTTCTCGAAAGCGCGCGCGACGAGCGTTTCGACGCGCCGTGGCCCTGTGTCTTCACCACCGCGTCCGGGCTCGATGGGCTGGGGCGCCGCGCCGACGCGGTCGCCACGGCCTTCGCCGAGCTGCTCAAAAAACGTCTGGGCCGCGTCGCCCGCCTGGCCGTTCCCGAGGCTCCTCGCGGCCTGGGTTCGGCGCGCGGGCTGTTCGTGCATTTCGTGGATTTTAAGCGGGCCTATGTCACGCGGACCATCGTCTCGGGTGGCCAGCGCCGCATGGCCGATGATCCGCTCGCGCCATCACGCAGCTACCTGAAGGTCGAGGAAGCCTTCGTCGTGCTGGGCCGCGAGCCCGCGCCGGGCGAGTGGGTCGTCGATCTCGGCGCCGCGCCCGGCGGCTGGAGTTACTCGGCCGCCAAACGCGGGGCGCGCGTGCTCGCCCTCGACAACGGTCCGCTCAAGGGCGGCGCGCTCGATCATCCGCTCATCGAGCACCGCCGCGCCGACGCCTACGGCTATCGCCCCGGCCCGGAGGAGCGCGCCGACTGGCTCCTTTGCGACCTGGTGGATGACCCGCATCATGTGCTGCGCAACCTGATCGCGCCCTGGCTGGAGAACGCCTGGTGCCGCCGTTTTGTGGTCATCCTGAAATTCGGCCGCGTCGATCCGCTGGCCCTCCTGCGCGAAGTGCGCGCGCCCGACTCCGTCTTCAGTCGCCTCGCGCCCGGCACCCGCGTCCGCCACCTTTACCACGACCGCGAGGAATTCACCCTTGCCGGCGAACTTTTACCATGAGCCTTTCCCACGAACTCACCCTGTGCGGCATGCCCGCCGTGCAAGCCCGCTTCACCCGCGACGCCGACTCGATCAAGCGCCTCTTTTTCGACGAGCCCACCAGCCGCAAGCTCGGCGCGATGTGCAAGGCCCTCGCCGCCGGCAAAAAAGTTTATCGCTGCGTCACGCCGGCCGAGCTGGAGAAGATCGCCGGCACCGTGCACCACGGCGGCGTCGTCTGCGTCGTGCGCGCCCCGGACCTCGCCGCGCCCCTGCCCAAAGATCTCGCCGCCTGGGTCGCCAAGCGCGAGCCGCTGCTCATCCTGGATCGCATTGGCAACGCGCACAATCTCGGGGCCATCGCCCGCTCCGCCGCGTTCTTCGGTGTATCCAATATCGTGATACCCTTCCATCCCTCCGCCGCGCTCCCCGGCGAGGCCGCCCACCGCGTGGCCGAGGGCGGACTCGAGTACATCACGGTCTGGCGCGTGCCCACCTTGCCGACCTTCTTCGCCACGCTCACCGCCGCCGGCTTCGAGGTGATCGGGGCCTCGACTCGCGGGGGCGCGCCCATCGCCCGCCGCGCCGGGTCCAGGCCCTTCGCCCTCGTCGTGGGCAACGAGGAGCAGGGCCTCGCGCCCGAGGTCGCCAAGGCCTGCACCAGCCTCGTCACCCTCGGCGGCACCGGGAAGGTCGAGTCGCTCAACGTCTCGGTCGCCGCCGCCGTGCTCCTGCACGCCTTGCTCGCCAAGTAGCGCGGAGCCTTACCCCTTCGCCTCGAGCTTCAGCTCGACCATCAAGTCCGCCGCCAGCGTCTCCAGGTCGCGGCGCACCCGACCCAGTTCCACCCCCTCCGGCACGCTCACCACCGCGCGTAGTTGGAAAATCCTGCCGCCGCCCATCGGCGCGTCCACCCGTTCGCTGGAGAGGTCCTCGACGTTCAGCCCGTGGGCCGCCAGCACCGCCGACACCTCGCGCAGGATGCCCGGCCGGTCCGAGCCCACCAGATCCAGCGCCGCCAGATTGCGAACCGTGTAGGCCGTGTCGCCCGTGCCGCCGGCCGCCTCGCGGGTCACGTCCACCCGCAGCCCGGCCAGGCCGCTGAGCGCCTTCGCCAATCCGTCCGCCCGCGCCGTCTCGATTTCCAGCCGCACGATGCCGGCGAACTCGCCCCCGAGGCGACACATCCGGCTTTCCAGCCAGTTGCCGCCGTGTTCGGCGATGGCGGCGGCGACTACGCGCACGAGGCCGGGTTGATCACGTCCGATCAGGGTAAGGACAAGGGTGGTCGTCATGGGTTCTCCACCTTCGCGCCTTGCCGCGCCACCCGCAACTCCAACCTCCCGCCGCCTCGGCTTAGCCGCACCGTCGCGCCGAAAGCCTCGCCCAGCCGGGCCGCGGTCAACACCTCCGCGCGCGGCCCCGCCGCCACGACCCGTCCGCCGCGCAACAACAGCGCGTGGGTGAAGCATTCCGTGATCTCCTCGACGTGGTGCGTGACCAACACCAGCCCGGGCCCGCGCGCCTCGCGCCCGATGCGCTCCATGCGATCCAGAAAGGCCTCGCGCGCCACCGGGTCGAGCCCGGCGCAGGGCTCGTCCAGGATGAGCAGGCGCGGCTTTGCCATGAGCGCCCGCGCGATCAGCACCCGCTGCCGCTCGCCTTGCGAAAGCACGCCCCAGGCGCGCCGCGCCAGCGTATCCGCGCCCGCCCTACGCAGTTGGCCGCGCGCCGCGCGCGCCTCCGCCGGCGTCGGTTCGCCCCGGAGATGGAGCTGCGCCCGCGCCCCGCTCACCACCGTGTCCAGGGCCGCTTCGTTGACCGGCACGGAGGCCTGCAACGCGCTCGAAACCAGACCGATCTTGCGGCGCAGTTCGCGCCAGTCGTAGCCGCCGTATTCCCGTCCGAGCACCCGCATCCCGCCCGCCGAGGGCGTGAGGTAACCGAGCAAAACCTTGAGCAGGGAGGTTTTCCCGCATCCGTTCGGCCCGAGCACGGCCCAGTGTTGCCCCCGCTCCACCCGCCAATCCACCCCGCCGAGGATCACCGCGTCGTCGCGGCGGACGCCTATCCCCTCCAGTTGCAGCACAGGCGCGGGCGCGTTTTTCATGCGCCCGCCACCGTGCTGCGCCCCGCCCGCGCGTCAACGCCCGCGCCGACCGTGCATTACGTGGAACCACCGCCTCGCCCCCGGCGTCTCCAGCGCTAGCCTCCCTTCCCTTGCCCATGCGTTCTCATCCCATTTTCCGCCTTCTGCCGGCCTTGCTCCTCGCGTGCATCACCCCGTTCGCACCGCTGCGCGCCGCTTCGCCCGCCCCGGCGACCGCGACCGCGCTTGCGGAGGACCGCACCTTCGCCGTCGTGGTTTACAATGTGGAAAACCTTCACGACGCCGACGGCATCGCCGTCTACGACGACTATCAGCCCGCCAACTACACCCCGAACCACCTCGCCGTAAAGGCCGCCAACATCGCCAGGATCCTCGCTCGCGTGGACAAGGGCGCCGGTCCCGCCATCGCGATGTTCAACGAGATCGAGCTCGACCAGTCCGCCGACTCCGCCGTCGCCGACTACGACGCCTGGCTCGCTTCCGTCGCCGACAAATCCCTCGCCGATCTCCTCGGGCAGACTCCGCTGCCCGCCGCGCTCGCCGGCCTGCCCGCCGAGGCGTGGCTGCTCAAGGCCTGCGCCGACGCCGGCCTCACCGGCTACCATGTGGCCGCCACCTCCGAGCGCCCCGGCACCCACGAGGACGGCCGCGGTGTCGCCGTGCGCAACCTCGTGTTCTCCCGCTTCCCGATCAAGGACGTGCAGACCCACCCCACGTCCAACGCCCGCGCCATCCTCGAGGTCACCGTCGACGTCGAGGGCTCGCCGTTCACCGTCTTCGTCAACCACTGGAAATCCGGCGCCAGCGACCCCGGGACCGAGGTCATGCGCCGCGAAAACGCCAGGACCCTCCGCGCCCGCCTCGACGTCCTCCTCGCGGAAAACCCCAACGCCGACCTCCTCGTCGCCGGCGACCTCAACTCGCACTACAACCAGAAGCAGCGCTACCGCGAGATGCGCACCACCGGCATCAACGATTTGCTCGGCTCCCAGGGCAACGAACTCGCCATCCGCGGCAAGGATCGCGACCTCTACAACCTCTGGTTCGAGCTCCCTTCCGACCAGCGCGGCTCCGACACCTACCGCAACGAATGGGGCACCCTCATGCACCTCATCCTCTCGCGCGGCCTCTACGATCTGAGCGGCGTCCAATACGTCGACAACAGCTTCGCGGTCATGAAATTCCCCGGCTTCAACGCCAACGCCCTCGGCCTCCCCAATCGCTGGTCGCGCGGCAATGTCCCGGGTGGTTTCTCCGACCATTTCCCGCTCTACGCCCGCTTCCGCTTCGTCGGCGACGGGCCGAAGGACAAATGGATTTCCCTCACCCGCCCCAGCGAAAGCGCCGAAGCCTCGGGCGTCGCGATCAGCTCCGAGGTCTCCCCGGTCGATCTTTTCGCCGCCGCGCTGAAGCCCGCCGATCTGCCCGCGGGCGCCGACCTCCGCGACGGCACCTACACCGGCCGCATTTTCTACATCGAGGAGCCCGGCTATGTGAACGCCCAAGGCCACGTGAAGGTGAAAGTCGCCGACCTCGAATACGATGTTTTCAGCCACAACAAGGAACTCCGCGACGAGATGCGCACCCGCGCCAAAACCGGCGCCCGTCTCCGTTTCTACGGCGAGCTCGGCCAATATCGCGGCAACTGGCAATTCGTCCTCCAGGGTAAAGAGTGGCTCAAGTAGGCCCCGCGCCCGCCCCCGGCTAAGCTCGCCGGTTCCACGCCACCAGCTCCGCGTAACGCACGCCGCGTCCGCCAAAAATATCCAGCGCGCTGCCCACCGTCAGATCGAGCGTGCCGCCGCTCGCCCGCTCGACTCGACGCACGTCGTCCATCGACGCAACGCCGCCCGCGTAGGTCATCGGTTTGCCCGCCCAGCCGCCCAGCAGCGTCACCAGTTCCTCGTCGATCCCGCCGCATAGCCCCTCGACGTCCGCCGCGTGGATCAAAAACTCCGCGCAGCTCCCCGCCAGCGCGTCCAGCGTCGCCGGCGTGACCGCCAGATCGGTCGGCGTCTGCCAGCGATTCATCGCCACCGTCCAGCCCTCCGCCGTGCGCCGGCAGCTCAGGTCGATCACCAGCCGCTCCGCGCCCGCGCGCGCTCGCAGCGTGGCGAGCCGCTCGGGCAAAAAGCGTCCCTGCGCGTCAAACAACCACGACGTCACGATCACGTGGCTCGCGCCCGCCGCCAGCCAGGTTTCCGCGTTGTCTCCCGTGATGCCCCCGCCCAGGTGCAGCCCGCCCGGCCACGCCGCCAGCGCCTCGCGAGCCGCGTGGTCGTTGCCCGCGCCGAGCTTGACCACGTGCCCGCCGGCCAGCCCATCCGCCCGATACCGCGCCGCGAAGGCCCCCGCGCCTTCCTCGCTCACGAAGTTCTCCCGCAGCCCCGCGCCATCATCGCGCAAACTCCCCCCGACGATTTGTTTAACCTTACCGTCATGGAGATCGATGCAGGGGCGAAACTGGGTCATAAAAACGTCGTAGCGTAGACCGCGCCCCCGCCCGTGCAATTCGCCTCTGCGCCAATCCACCGCGCCGCCTCGCCAGGCTCGCCGCACCCTTCCACGCCCCGCCGCGCTTGCCACCCCGCCGCGCCCCGCGCTCCGTCTCCGCATGCTCGTCGCCTACACCTACAAGTCCTGCGACACCTGCCGCAAAGCCGTCAAATGGCTCGCCGCCCAAGGCCTCGCCTTCGTGGAAAAACCCATCCGCGAAACCCCGCCCTCCGCCGCCGAGCTGCGCGCCATGCTCGCCCGCCTCGGCGGCGAGCGACGCCGCCTGTGCAACACCTCCGGCGGCGACTACCGCGCCGAAAAACTCGGCGATGTCATCGACTCGTTGCCCGAGGCCGACTTCCTCGCCCGCCTCGCCGCGAACGGCAACCTCATCAAGCGCCCCTTCCTCCTGCGCGCCACGCCGCCGCTCGGCCTCGTCGGCTTCGCCGAGCCCGCCTGGCAAGCCGCGCTCACTTCGTCCCCCGCGCCGTCGCCACCCGCCACACCGCCTCGGTGATGAGCTGGCCCGAGGGCCCGTGCAGATTCGCCTCCGCCGCGTGCGTGGCCCACGGCAGCCGTACGAACACATGCGGCGCGCCCGCGCGCTCCAGCGCCGCCGTGAGTTTTTCGCTGTGCCGGAACCACACCAACTGGTCCAGCGCCCCATGCACGATCAAGGTGGGCGGCACCCCCGCGTGCGCCAGCAGCTCCGCGCTGCCGAGCCGGTAGGCCTCCGCTCGCGTGCCATCCGGCGGCCCGCCCAGGTACTCGTTCATCAACTTGTCCGAGTTCAGCGCATCCGTCTTCGAGCGGATCGACCATACGAACTCCAGGTTGTGAACCCCATACAGCGCCACCACCGCGCGCACCCCCGGCAGCGCCTCCCCGTAGGCCGTCGCGGTCGCGATCTGCGCCCCCGCGCTGCGCCCGACCAGGGTCAACCGCTCCGCGTCCACGCCCAGGCGCGCCGCGTTCGCGCGCACCCACGCCACCACCGCGCGCACATCCTCCCGCTGCGCCGGCCACGGGTGAGTCGGGGCCAGCCGGTAGTCGAAGGTCGCCACCGCCACGCCCCGCGCCGCCAGCCAATGGTTAAACGCCGCCAACTCCGTGCGGTCTCCGCTGTTCCAGCCGCCCCCGTGTACCAACACCACGCACGGTGCCGCTCCGCCCGTCGCCGGCGCGCCATGCGGCCGATAAAAATCCAACGCCCGCCCCGCCGCGTCGTGGCTCTCGACCGGCCCGCGCTCCGCCGCGCTCGGCCAGCGCCACAGCCGCCCCCAGGAAAAAAGCGGCCGCCCCTCGCCCGCGCCGAATGTCGCCGCCAGCTCCCGCTCCGCTTGCGCGCTCAGCCGCCACGCCGACCAGACCGGACGGGCGAAAAACACCGCCGCCGGACCCGCCGTCAGCGTGATCGCCACCGCGAGCCCGCGGGTGCCCGCGCCGCCCGCCCCCGACCACGCCGAGCGCGCCGCCCAGCCCGCCAGGCCCAGCGCGAGCAGCACCCACACGAGCCCCAGCTCGGTCGCGACCAGCGCCACCCACCACGTGCGATAAGTCCGCGCCGGCCACACCGTGTAGTGCGCCGCCGCCAGCATGCCCGCCGCCACCGCCAAGCCCGCGATCAATTTGCCCATGGCCCGCACGTTTCGCGCCCCCCGCACCCGCGCCAAACCCAAACTCGCCGAGCGTGCGCGCCTTTCCCGCTTTTCCCCGCCCCCCGGACCGTCCTCACTGCCCCCCGCCCATTTGCCCCTTGCCCCTCGCCCCTCGCCCCTCGCCCTTCGCCCCTCGCCCTCCTCCCCACCATGATCCCCACCCCCGTCCGTCCCAAAAAAGTCGCCCTCCTTACCGCCGGCGGCCTCGCCCCCTGCCTCAGCTCGGCCGTCGCCGGCCTCATCGAGCGCTACTCCGAGATCGCGCCCGACATCGAGCTCATCGCCTACCACGGCGGTTACAAAGGCCTCCTCCTCGGCGATTCCTATAAAATCGGCCCGGCCGAGCGCGCCGCCGCCCCCATCCTCCACCGCCACGGCGGCAGCCCCATCGGCAACAGCCGGGTCAAGCTCACCAACGTCAAGGACTGCGTGAAACGCGGCCTCGTCCGCGAGGGCCAGGACCCGCAAAAAGTCGCCGCCGACCAGCTCATCGCCGACGGGGTCGACATCCTCCACACCATCGGCGGCGACGATACCAACACCGCCGCCGCCGACCTCGCCGCCTTCCTCGCGCGCCACGACTACGGCCTCACCGTCATCGGTTTGCCCAAGACCATCGACAACGACGTCTACCCCATCCGCCAGTCCCTCGGCGCCTGGACCGCCGCCGAGCAGGGCGCGCGTTTCTTCCGCAACGTCGTCGCCGAGCACAACGCCAACCCCCGCATGCTCATCATCCACGAGGTCATGGGCCGCGCCTGCGGCTGGCTCACCGCCGCCACCGCCGCCGACTACCGCAAGCTCCTCGACCGCGAGGAATTCGTGCCCGCCCTCGGCCTCGCCCGCGCCAACCTCGAGGTCCACGCCGTCTACATCCCCGAGATGGCCATCGACCTCGCCGCCGAGGCCGCCCGGCTCAAAATCGTCATGGAAAAAAATGACAACGTGAACCTCTTCATCTCCGAGGGCGCGGGCGTCGAGGCCATCGTCGCCGAGCTCCAGGCCAAGGGCCAGGAGGTGCCGCGCGACGCGTTCGGCCACATCAAGCTCGACGCCGTCAACCCCGGCAAATGGTTCGGCGAGCAGTTCGCCAAGATGCTCGGCGCCGAAAAAGTACTCGTGCAAAAGAGCGGCTACTTCGCCCGCGCCGCCCCCGCCAACCCCGACGATCTGCGCCTCATCAAGAGCTGCACCGACCTCGCCGTGGAGTGCGCCCTGCGCCGCGAGAGCGGTGTCATCGGCCACGACGAGGATCGCGGCGGCGTGCTGCGCGCCATCGAGTTCCCCCGCATCAAGGGCGGCAAACCCTTCGATCTCGCCACCCCGTGGTTCGGCCAACTCCTCGCCGCCATCGGCCAGCCCGCCGGCGAAAAAGCCCACGCCGCGCACTGAGCGCCCGGAGCCCCACGCCCCGTGCCCCGTGTCCCGCGTCTTACGCCAGCCGGCGCTCCACGCACCACCGCACCAGGCTGGTGGTGTCGGGCAGCCGGAGCTTCACCAGCACCTGGGCCCGGTAGGTCTCCACCGTGCGCGGGCTGAGTCCGAGCTGCTCCGCGATTTCACGGGAGCTGTGCCCGCGCGCCACCGCGAGCGCCACCTCGCGTTGCCGCGTCGTCAGACTCTCCGGCTCGCGGCGAGGCGCCGCCGGGATTCCGGACCCGCCGGGGAGGCGCGGCGGGTTTTGCAGGAGCTGGCGGATCGCATCCTCCATCGTGCGCAAACCACCGTTGCGCCCCACGTAGCGGTTGGCCCCCAGCGAAAGCAGCTCTGTCGCGAGCGCCCGGTCCACCACCGCTGCCAGCACCAGGATCGGGGAGGTCAAATCCGCCCCGCGCGCCCGGCGGATAAAGTGACGCCCCCCATCCTCCGGCAGCTCCCAATCGAGAAACACCAGCGCCGGAGGCCGCGCCAGACAGTGGGCCAGAGCCGCGTCCACCTGGTCGAAAAACCACCGCCCGGTCGGCCGATATGCGTCCTCCACCGCGCGCTGCATCAGCTCCGCCAGCAACAGTTCCCGCCCCACCACAAGAATGTCCCCGACCAAGGCTCGCCCCCGGTAAGCCCCCGACATCAGCCCCGGACCGGCCTGGCTCTCGCCGGGTAGGGGGCGTGCGGCCGGATCAGGTTGTGAGGATCGCATGGTTCGACGGCGTGTCCGCCGACCAAACCGCATATGACAAAATTTACAAACCCGCCGTGCCTACGTAGTCACACGTTCCCCGACCCGCCGCACTTCCGAAGCTCCCGATGACGGGTGTCACCGGAAGTGAGGTCAGCGGATCGAAAGTGGCATGGGCGCCCCGCCGAGGGATCGGCGGCGAACGGGCGGGATGCCCATTTGCTCACGGGCGGGACGCCCGTGCCCCGCCGGAGAAACAGCCCTGAGGTCGCTTCCAGTTACCCCCGCCGCCCCCCAGTGACCCCACCCTCGCTTCCCATTTGCGAGTCAGGGTGATTTCCGCTTGGTTACGGCTTCCGCCGGATTGTCCCCCGGCCGTCCGCATGTTTTCCCGCCTTTACGAATGCCACATCATGCACGCCCGCCTCCACCCGCGGGCGCATCGCTTCGCGTATCGTATTTTCTTTCTGGCCGTGGACCTCGACGAGCTGCCCGCGCTCGCCCGTCGGCTGCGTCTTCTGACCGTTGATCGCCCCGGCCTGCTCTCTTTCCGCCAGGCCGATTACCTGCCGACCCACACCCCCCTTCACAACCCTTCCGCGTCCCCCGCCGAAGCCCTCCCCGCGACCGCCGCACCGCCCGCACCGCTCGCTCCGCTCAAGACCCGCGTCCTCGCGCTTCTCGCCGCCCGCGGCATCTATCCCGGAGCCGGCGCGCGCGTGCTCCTGCTCACGCTACCGCGCGTCCTTGGCTACCAGTTCAACCCCGTCTCGTTTTACTTCATCGCCCGCGCCGACGGCGCGCCCGTGGCCGGCATCGCCGAGGTGACCAACACCTTCCGCGAGACCAAGCCCTTCGTCCTCGGCCCCGACACCCTGCAAACGCCCGCCGCCCCCGATTCCGTTGCCGCCTCGAACGCCACCTCGCCGACCGCCCGCGCGCCGCTCTTTCACCTGCGCGTGCCGAAGCATTTTTACGTCTCGCCCTTCTCCGACGTCGATCTCGCCTTCGATTTTCGCCTCCGTCCGCCGGGCGAAAAACTCTCGCTCCAGATCGACGATTATGAGGGCTCGCGCCGCGTACTCGTCACCACCGTCACCGGCCTCGGCCCGCCCCGCGCGCTCACCGATCGCGCCTTGGCGTGGTTCTCGCTCAAGTATCCGCTTGTCACTCTCAAGGTCATCGCCGCCATCCATTGGGAAGCCTTGCGCCTCTGGGTGAAGCGCGTCCCGTGGTTCGCCAAATCCGCCCGCGCCGCCGACCAGCGCGATCTCCACCACCCGCACGCCTCCCTCACTCGCCCGCCCGCGCCCGCCGGGCCTGCCTTGTCCACCTCGCTTCACGTCCCCCATCCCACGCCCCCCGCGCCATGAGCCACGAAACCCTGCCCCCCTTTGCCCCCGCCAGCCCCTCCTACCTCGCCGCCGCCGCCGGCGGTTGCGGTCCCCTCTGCCGGCGCATGGTCCTGCGCGCCTTCCGCGACATGCAGCTCGGCCACCTGCGCTTCGAGTTGCCCGAAGGCGGCTTTGTGGACTTCGGTTCGCCCTCCGAGGCCAGTGGCCGACGCCTGCCGCTCGGGCTCTCCGCCACTGCCATCATACGAGTGCGCCGCCCCGATTTTTTCCGGAAGTGTATCCTGGCCGGTGACATCGGCTTCGCCGAGTCCTACCTCGACGGCGATTGGGAGACGCCCGATCTCTCCAGCCTCATTGCCTGGTTCATCCTCAACGTCGAGCACGCCCCCACGCTTTCGGGCTCGGCGCGGAAAAAGGCCGGCCAGGCCTTTTTCATCAACGCCCTCCGCTTCGCCAACCGCCTCGGCCAACACCTCCGGCCCAACTCCCGCCTCACCGCCCGGCGCAACATCGCCGAGCACTACGATCTCTCCAACGACTTCTTCGAGCTCTTCCTCGACCCCTCGCTCATGTACTCCAGCGCCCGCTGGCCCGAGTACGCCCCCGAACTCTCCCTCGAAGGCGCGCAACGCGAAAAAAACAACGCCCTCTGCCGCCTGCTCCGCCTGCAAGCCTCCGACCACGTCCTCGAGGTCGGCACCGGCTGGGGCGGCTGGTGCATCCACGCCGCCACGCACTACGGCTGCCGCGTCACCACCCTCACCATCTCCCGCCAGCAATACGACCTCGCCCGCGCCCGCATCCGGGCCGCCGGCCTCCAGGACCGCGTCGAGGTGCTGCTCGAGGACTACCGCGACCACGCCGGCACCTACGACAAAATCGTCTCCATCGAGATGATGGAGGCCCTCGGCCACGACTACCTGCCCGTCTACTGCGACATGCTCGATGCCCGCCTGAAACGCGACGGCCTGCTCGCCCTGCAGTTCATCACCTGCCCCGACCACCGCTACGCCGAGCTGCGGCGCGGCGTGGACTTTATCCAAAAACACATCTTCCCCGGCTCGCTCCTGCTCTCGCTCAACCGCGTCAACCAACAGCTCGCCCGCGCCGGCGGCTTCATGCTCCACCACATCGAGGACTTCGGCCAGGACTACGCCCGCACCCTCCGGCTCTGGCACGAGACCTTCCAACAAAAACGCGAACACGTGCTCGCCCTGGGTTTTGACGAACGTTTCCTGCGCAAGTGGAGCTACTACCTCTGCTACTGCGAAGCCGCCTTCGCCATGCGCAACATCTCCGTCGTGCAGACCCTGCACACCCGCGCCAACAACATCGCGTTTTGATAAGTCGTTTTGCCCCCGGTCTTTTCTCCGGGAGGACCTGCGGACTCCGGTGTGGTGCCCGACGACTAGCGCAACCTGACCGCTTGGTTTGTTGGTCCGGGGAGCACACGCGTCCCGCGGGTCGGAGATGGCGTCCCGTCGTCTCCCTCTGAGCGTTGGGCGGGACGCCCAACGCCGCACCCGTCTCGGGTGCGCTCCCCGGACCACGCACCGCCGTCCATTTGTTTCATCATTTATCGTGCGCCACGCTGGGCTCAGGGCCGCTTGGTCGGGTTCCGGTAGAACGTGTAGTTGGAAAGGAACGACAAGCCGGACAAGCTGGCGAGCGTGCGCACGTTGCTCATCGCCCCGACCACCTGCGTGAGGGGCGAGGCGGCCGGTTCGCGGATGCGGAGCAGCAGCCAGGCGACGCCGAAAGAGAAGACGGGCTGGGCCAGGAAACAGGCGTGGTAGACGCTCAAACTGTCCCAGCGGGCCAGCCCCCACTCAAGGATGGCGCCGCCCAGGATGGGCGCGATGGCGGCGAAGATCGAGGTGATGGCGAGGTTCATGCCCAGGGCGAGGTTGCGCGCCGGCAGCGGCAGCAGTTTCAGCAAGAGCGTGAACTGGCCGAGGAAAAATCCCGCGTTGGTCGTGCCGCCCCACACCCACATCGCGTAGAGCCAGTCGGTGTTTTGCGGCGTGAGGAAGCACCACACGAAATTCTGCAACTGCCACAGGATGAGGGAGACGACCATCACGCCCTTGTTGCCGAAAAGATCGAGCATCCGCCCCCACGCCGGCATCGAGAGCGCGGCCCCGCTGGCGGCGCACACCGAGAGGATGCCGACGTTGAACGCGGAAAGCCCCAGCTCCTCGAACATAAACACGTGGTAGAAGGGGCCGAAAAGATTGGCGGCGAAGGACCACGCCGCGCCGAAAACGATGAAACGCAGGAAGGGTCCGGCCTGTTTCACGGTGATAAACTGCGCCGAGATCGTGGCCCCGCGCGACGGCGCCCGGGCGGTGGATTCGGTGGGCATACGCACCGCCCAGATGATCGAGAGGAGGCGCAACAGGACCGCGAAGGCGATGAGCAGTTGAAAGGCGGGGCGGGTGTAGTTCCACGTCGCCAGCACCCACCCGACGAGTAGCAGAAAAGCCAGGGTGGAGAACTGGAGCAGGCGGTTGCGGCGGCCGAAATACTTGCCCCTCAGCCGGGCCGGCACCCACTCCTGCACCCATGCGTTCCAGCACACGCCGGCCACCGAACCGCAGAAACTGGAGACGAAAAACCAGATCGCGATCCACCTCCCCGCCGTCGTCGGATCGTCTTTCGGCAGGAAGCTGAGCATGACGCAGAAAACCGCCCACGCCACCACCTGGACGGTCATCGCCGTGATGCTGATGACTTTCACGGGAAACCACCGCGAGAGCAGCGGCGTGACGCCCACCTGGAGAAAATTGCAGACAAAGGGCAGCGCGCTGATGAAGCCGATGGTCTGGTTCGGCAGGTGCAGCGCCTTGGTGAACAGCGCGGCCAGCACGACATTCACCGGCAACGTCATCACCACCAGCGGCATGGCCACCAGACCCTCGCCCGTGCAGAGTCGGAAACTCTGGGCGAGCTTGCCTTTACGATCGGCCGCCGCACGCGCCATGTCGGCCGCGACGAGGGCGGGGGAGACGGTATTGACCGCGCCGTGGGGCGCGGGAGACGAGGGCGGATTGGCGTTCAAAGCGGCGAAAAAGAGAGCTGGTGTGGCCGATGCGCGAAAGATGGTCGAAGCGAAAGCGGCCCCGCACGCCTGTTCTCGTGGGCGCACGGGGATTTACCCCCTGAAATTTGGTTAAAAAACTTGCCCGATGGGGCTCGCTACCACCCCGAATCTGGATCGATAAATGCTAAAGCCCTCGGGGAAACAAATATTCCGAAGGCAAGTTAACCCCCCTAGAAACACCACCACCATGGGCGACCGCTCTCCTAAATCCACGCAGAAACAAGCCTCGCAAAAACAGTCGAAAAACGACGGCGTTAATCAGAAAAAACAAGCCCTGATCACCGCCCAGCAAGCGACCAAATCCAAGGTCGCCGCGAACAAGAAAAAGTAGGCGCGTCTTTTCGCTCCCCACCCTCCCTCCTCCTCACGTCCGCCTTTCCCCTTCACGATCATGGCAAAATCACAAAACTCCCAGAAGCAGTCCAAGAAAAAGCCGCTTAAAACCCCGGCCGAAAAAAAGGCCGATAAACGCGACAAAAAGAACTCGAAGTAAGAGGCCCGCCCATGGGACCGGCCAAGCGTGGCATGGGCGTCCCGCCCATGGGTTCGTCCGAGAACGGGCAGCATGACCCTTCGCTCACGTACGGGACGCCCGTTCCACGCCGGAGCGACCGCCCTCGATCTCCATCTTGGTTACACCGGCAGACGCAAGATGCCGTTCATCTTGTTTTCCATCTCGATCACGTAGCCGTGTTTGAGCAGCAGCGCGCGCAACGCGCCCGCGCCGTCCCCCACGATCTCGGCGATGATCAGGAGGGGCCAGAGGGCGCGTGGCGCATCGCGAAAAAAGGCGGCCAATACCGGAGTCTCGTGGCCTTCGATATCGATTTTGAGCGCATCGAGCCGCTCGAGGCCGGCTTCGCGAAGGAGGTCCAGCAGCGGTCGTCCGGGCACGCGGAGTTCCGTGCGTTCGGGCGCGGGGGCGGCGACTGCGCGGGGCGCTTCGGGCGCGGCGGCCGAGGGGGAGCCCGAGGAAATAATCGCGGGGACGTCGGCGGCGATGCGCACCGAGTTTTGGCCTAGGTTTCTGGCATGCGTCTCGATGACGAGTTCGCAGGGTTCGGGCGTCACCGCGCAGGGGCAAAGGATGACGGCGGTGGCGAGGTGGTTGGTCGCGAGGTTGAAACGCACGCGCTCCAAAAGTGCGGGGCTGGGCTCGACCGCGAGCACCCGCAGGCCAGGGCGGCGGAGCGAGAGAGCCCAGAACGTGTAGAAGCCGGCGTTCATGCCCACATCGACAAACACACCGCCGTCGGGCAGCGCCGCGGCGAGGGCGGCGCGCTCGGCGGCGTCGTGGAATTCGGCCATGGTCAGCCAGCGTTGCTCCGTGAGATTTCCGCGCGTGCCCAGCCGCAGCTTAAAGCCCCAGATTTCCCGGTCGAAGAACGGCGCCCGGCTGTTTTTCACCGGCTTGCGCAGCAGAAACGCGAGCCGTCGTCCCAGACCGCCGGAGGGCAGTCGCTCGATCAAACCGAGGCAAAACGCGTTTAGCCCGCGCGCCGGGTAGGCACCCCAGGGTGAAGTCGTGTCGAAGCTCATGGAGGGAGTTTAAGCGGGAGTTTTACCGATTGGGAATAGGCCGCCGCTTGATGTGCTTATGTGAGTAGGCGGGTCCGACTCGGCGCAAGCCCGCACCCTCGGCCCGTGTCACGGGGTGTAACCGGGCGTGATGTCATTTGATCGAAAGTGGCATGGGCGTCCCGCCCGTGGGATCGGCAGCGAACGGGCGGGGCGCCCATTCGCTCATGGGCGCGACGCCCGTGCCACGACGGAGGCGCAGACCCTGCCACCACTTCGTATTACACCCGTCGCGGCGGCGTTTGCGGTCCAGCGTTGCGGGTTAATGTTCGGGCTCATGCGCCCAGCGATAAAACCAACGGCGTGGGCCGATCGCGACACGCCGCGGCACGCCCGAGAGTTGCTCGGCCAGTGGCTTTGCGTGCAAGCCGTCGATGGCCTGGTGCGCCGCGCCCGTGTGACCGAGACCGAGGCCTACGATGGGCCCGAAGACCTTGCCTGCCATGCGAGCAAGGGACGCACCGCGCGCACGGCGGTGATGTTCGGCCCGGCGGGCACGTGGTATGTCTACCTTTGTTATGGAATTCACGAGATGGTGAATCTAGTCACGGGGCCGGAGGGCTGGCCGGCGGCGGTTTTGATCCGCTCGGCCGAAGGCGTGGTCGGGCCGGGTAGGGTCACGCGGGAACTGGGCATCGGTCGCCGCTTGAACGGGACGAGGGCCGCTGCGCCCGCCCACGACGGATCGGCCATGCCACCCGAGGCGGCGATGAGTCTCGGTTTGGGCAAGGGAGGCCGTGCTGGCGTGGCCGCTTGGATCGAGGCGGACGACGCCCGGGTCCCGGATTCGGAAGTGAGAATCGGCCCTCGGGTGGGGGTGGACTATGCGGGTCCGGAGTGGGCGGCAAAGCCGTGGCGCTTCCGCTGGATGGGCCGCTGGGTAATCCCGACTGCGAAAAGCAGCCGATTACTCCCTTCGCCGTAACCCTGCCCGCTGCCCCTTGGGGAGAATCCCCTGATGGAATCCTCGATGACTTGCTCAAGTGCCTCTCCGCTGGTGAAAAGTGTTTCTCCTCCAAACAAATTAGGAGTTTCAGTTCATTTTGAATTGAACTAAACACCCTCCTTTGCCCATTTCGTGCCCGCTCCTCCCGAGCGTTTCGTCCCCCCACCCTCACATGAAAGCAGTCATCCTCGCCGGCGGCCTTGGCACTCGCATCAGTGAAGAGACCCATCTCAAGCCCAAGCCCATGGTCGAGATTGGGGGGAAGCCGATCCTGTGGCACGTGATGAAAATCTACGCGGCCCATGGCGTTAACGACTTTGTCATCTGCGCCGGATACAAGGGCTACGTTATCAAAGAGTATTTCGCCAATTACTTCCTCCACATGTCCGACGTCACTTTCGACATGAAGGATAATCGCATGGAGGTGCATCAACGCCGTTCCGAACCCTGGCGCGTGACGATCGTGGATACGGGCGAAGCCACCATGACCGGGGGACGCCTGAAACGCGTTCGCGAGTATCTGGGCGACGAGACCTTTTGTTTCACCTATGGCGACGGAGTGGGCGACGTGAATATCACGGAGCTTGTCGCCTTTCATAAACGCGAAGGCCGGCAGGCCACTTTGACCGGCGTGCAACCTCCCGGCCGTTATGGCGCGCTGGGTATCGACGGACACCGCATCACGAGTTTCCAGGAGAAACCCGAGGGCGACGGCGGCTGGATCAACGGGGGCTTTTTTGTACTCGAACCGTCGGTGGTCGGTTTGATCGAGGGCGACGCCACCATCTGGGAACGCAAGCCCCTGGAGATTTTGTCGAAATCCCAGCAGCTAAATGTTTATAAACATTCGGGCTACTGGCAGCCGATGGACACCCTTCACGAGAAACAACAGCTTGAGGAATACTGGGCTTCCGGCAAAGCGCCTTGGAAAATCTGGTCTTAGTCTTATCTAGCCCCCACCGTATAAATCATGGCCTTCGCCGATGTATATCGCGGTAGACGCGTCCTTGTTACCGGGCATACCGGATTCAAGGGCGCGTGGCTTTCCGAGTGGTTGATTTCTCTCGGCGCCGACGTCACCGGGTTCGCCCTGCCGCCACCCACCACCCCGTCCCTGTTCGGTCAGCTTGG
>JBBRHC010000016.1:0-22771 GCA_038223295.1 Opitutales bacterium | reverse complement strand
CCGGCACCGCCGACCTGGATATGGTCGCCATCGACGCCGAAATCGCCGCCACCCGCGCCGCGCGCCCCGCCACCCGACCCGCACCCGCCAAAACCACCCCGCCCGCCCGCCGCATCCGCAAACCCGCCTCCGCCAAAGCCGCCGCATGAAACCGCGCTGGGTGCTCGATACCAACGTAGTCATCTCCGCCGCCCTCACTCGCGGCGGCCCCTGCGATTTCCTGTTCCAAGCCATCGCCGACGGCCGCTTGGCCGCCGTTTGGGATTACCCCCTGCTCGCCGAATACCGCGAAGTCCTCGCCCGCCCCCGCTTCCGCTTTTCCCGCCCCGTCCAAGCCGAGCTGCTCGGCCTCTTCGACCTCGCCTGGCACACCCCCGTCGCCGCCGTGGTGCCCGCGCTGCCCTACCCGCACGACGAGCCTTTTCTCGCCGTCGCCCTCGCCACGCCCGACCGCGTGCTGGTGACCGGCAACCTCAAACATTACCCGCCCGCCAGCCGAGGCGGCGTCACCGTCCTCGCCCCCCGCGAAGCCCTCGCCCGCTTACCCTAACCCTCGTCGCAGGCCGCCCATCCCGCCTCGGCTTGTTCGTTGCCCCCCAACTTCTTCCACCGATTTTATCGGCCCCCATGCCTGCCCTCTTCGTCTCCCTCGGGATCTCCCCCGCCATCGTCCCGGAGGCCTTCCTTTTTCCAGGCGTCAACTTCGACGAAGTCCATGTGCTCACCACGGAAAAGCCCGACGTGACCTTCGTGCTGGAGTGGTTTCGTCAGCGCGCCCCAGCCGTCCGCCTCACGATCAGCCGCGTAGAGGGTTTCTTCGACTTCACATCCGAGGCCGACCACTTTCGTTTCGAAGAGGTGCTCTATCGGTGGCTCCTTGCCGCGAGCGCGCCTCCCGCCGAGCGCTACATCTCCTTGGCTGGCGGCTTTAAAACCATGTCTGCCGCCATGCAAAAAGCCGCCGCCGTGTTTGGTGCCGCCGAGGTTTTCCACGTGCTGTGCAACCTGCCACCGGAGCGGCAGCCGCGCACCGCCGACGATATCGACGCCGCCCGCCAGGCGAATCACCTCCAGTGGATCCGCCTCGGCCCCGAATCCGGTTGGCCGCAATTCGCCGCCACGAATCCCGCCGCCTACCCTCTCATCAGCGACCGCACCACCGCCGACGCCCGCTGGTTATCCTCACCTGACCAGCGCTTTCGTGAGCACCTCCGCGCAGTCGTCGAGCGCTCCCATCGCATCTCCGGTCATTGGGATCAGCTTGCCGATCTTCCTTTCACCGAACTCGCCACCCTCGCCCCTCCGCAACTCGCCCAGCTTGCCACACCCCTTGATCCCGCCGCTCCGGTCGACCTCGCCTGGCTCGCTGCACTGCCCAAGCTGGATCTACATTGTCACCTCGGCGGCTTCGCCACCCACGGCCCGGCCTTGGCTGCCATTCGCTCCGCCGCCGATGTCCCAGCCGCGCTGCTGCCGCCTCTTGATCGCCCGTTCCCTCCCTCGTGGCCGATTCCGACCACTCCCGTCTCCTTGCCCGCCTACATGGCTCTAGGCGACAACAACGGCTCCACACTCCTCCATGACCTCGGCTGCCTTCGCGCCCAGTGCGAAGCCCTTTACGCCGCCCTTGTCGCCGATCACGTTCTCTACGCCGAGATTCGCTGCTCTCCCAACAACTACGCTGCCCGCGATCGCTCCGCCTGGACCGTGCTCACCGAGATTCGCAGCCACTTCGACCGCCTCATGCAGGCATCGGCCAACGCTTGTCCCGACAGCACCCCTGCGTGCCACGTCAACCTCCTCGTCATCGCCACACGTAAAGACGGAGGCGACCGCTCCGGCATTTCTCGCCACCTTGCCCTCGCCATTACCGCCGCCGATCAATGGCGCTCCGACTCGACCTGCCGCGTCGTCGGCGTGGATCTCGCTGGCTTCGAACACAAGGAGACCCGCGCCGCGCTGTTCGCCGCCGACTTCGATGCCGTCCATCGCGTGGGGCTCGCCGTTACGATCCACGCCGGCGAGAACGACGACGCCGAAGGCATCTGGCAGGCCGTTTTCAAGCTAAACGCCCGCCGCCTCGGCCACGCCCTCCACCTCCAGCAATCGCCCGACCTCCTCCGCGCCGTCGCCGAGCGCCGCATCGGCGTCGAGATGTGCCCGGCCGCCAACCTCCAGATCAAAGGCTATCCCCTCGACCGGGCCGCCGCCGACGAATCAGCACCCGCCAAAGCACCCGCACCGCCACTCGTTCCCGATACAGATCGCTACCCCCTTTTAACCTACCTTCGCGGCGGCGTCCCCGTCACCGTCAACACCGACAACCTCGGTATTTCTGCCGCCAGCCTGTCCGAAAACCTCGCCCTTGCCGCGAGGCTCTGCCCGGGCCTCACCCGGCTCGACATCCTTCAGCTCCAGCGCCACGCCCTCGACTCGGCCTTCGTTTCCCCCTCCCACCGCAAAGCCTTGCTCACCCGTTTCGGCGACCGCCTAAAGCCTTAACCCGCGTCCCCCTTCTATGCGGCGCCCTATCTGCCATCGTCTATCGTCCATCGTCTATCCTTCCCCTCCTCCGGCCTATGCCTGCCTACAAACACTTTGAAGATCTCCCTTCCTGGCAGGTGGCCGCCGCGCTCTACAACGCCGTCTTGGATCTCCTCGAAAACGACGCCATCAAACTGAGTTCTGGCTATCGCAACCAGCTCGACCGCGCCGCGCTTTCTGTTTCGAACAACATTGCGGAAGGTTTTGAGCGAGTGACCACGAACGAACTCATTGCCTTTCTCGCCATTGCTCGCGGGTCGGCTTCTGAGGTACGCTCCATGATGGCGGTGGTGCGCGAGCGCCCCCGGCTTCAACCGCACCGGGCCGCATTTGAGCGCATCGCCGAACTTGCCGGAGCTTGCCTACGCCAACTCACCGCTTGGATCGCTTCCATTGAGCAAGGCCCGATTCAGGGCAAACGCCACCTCACGGGAGACCAGACCCGGCGACGCGAAGCCGATCAAAATGCGAGCGACTTTCGTCTCATTTTCTTGCGAACGCTCACCCCCGCGCACCCTTTGTACAACAGCCCCGAGGCCCGCGCTGCCAGAGGTTTGCCGCCGATGGGCGGAGGCAAACCATAGCCAGTAGCCCATAGCCCGCCTACCGCCTATCCGTCTATCGTCTATCTGCCTACCGCCTATCGCCTACCGCCTATCGCCTATCGTCTATCACCTACCGTCTATCGTCTACCGCCTACCGTCTATCGTCTATCGTCTATCGCCTATCGTCTATCGTCTATCTGCCATCGTCTATCGTCTATCGCCTATCGCCTATCGTCTATCGTCTATCGCAGCCGCAGCCTGCTCCCCCATGACCCTCGCCCACCTCGTCGGAGACCAGACCCTCCCCAATCTCCTCGCCGCCCTCGCCCTTCGGCCCGCCCGAATCGTTCACCTCGCTAGCGCCGACAAGAAATTCCTCGCCCCCATCCGCAACCTCGAACGCGCCCTCGCCCTCACCGGCCTCAAACCTGCCTTCCACACCCTCACCGTCGCCTCCGCCAATCCCAGCCCCGCCGAGGTCACCTCAGCCCTCACCACCTTGCCCGCCGACTGGCAACCCTCCGTCCTCAATCTCACCGGCGGCACCAAACTCATGTCCCTCGGGGCCCACACTTGGGCCGAGCTCAACCACGTGCCATCCCTCTACGTGGACACCGCCGCCCGCAGCTTCATTCCGACTTCATCCCTCACACTACCCGAGCACACGCCCCTCACCGAAGTCGCCGCCACCCTCACTCTCGAAATCGTGCTCACCGCCCACGGCGTGCCTGCCGATAAAATCCAAGGCACCGCCCCCTCCGCCGCCGCACTCGCCTTTGGCGACGCCGCCGCCCTCGCGTGGCGGCAAAATCCCGCCGACTGCGCCACCTTCGTGCGCACCCTAGCAGACCACTGGTTTCACCCCGTGCAAAAACACGTCCTGCCCGATGCCTGGCACACCGCCGTCGCCATACCGTCCTCCGCCGCCGCCTCCGCCCTCGCCCAAGCCGCCGCCCAAGCCGGCTGGGCTACCATAAACGACCTCGGCCGCCTCCTCCCCAAAAACGCCGCCGACCTCACCCGGCGCAACGACGGCGTCCGCGCCCTCCATCAAAACCTCGAAGGTGGCTGGCTCGAACTCCACCTCGCCTCCGCCATGCTCGCCAGCGGGCGTTTTCACGATCTGCGCTGGAGCGTGCAATCCCCCGAGCGCCCCGATCTCGGCCTCGGCGAAAACGACCTCGTCGCCCTCGACCGCCACAGCCTCGCCCCCGTTTTTATCTCCTGCAAAAGCAGCACCGCTTTCGCCAAGCCGCTCGAACACATCTTCGCCCTCCGCCAACGCGCCCTGCATTTTGGCGGCACCTTCGCCAAAGCCGTTCTCTGCATTGAGCGCGGTTACAGCGAGGAACAGGAAACCCAGATCAAGGGCTTTTGCCGCGCCGCAAACGTCCAGCTCCACCTCGGCCCCGCCTCCTTCACCATCTGGCTCCAACCCCATCCGCCCGTGTAGCGTTGGCCGTCCCCGGCTAATTCCGACCCCCATCCGCCCGGCCGCGCCCCCGGCCGCCAGTGGCCCCAGCCCGCGCCACGCACCGCGCGCCCCCCCGACCAACCCGCGCTTTTAGCCTTTAGCCATGCCTACCCATGCCCCCCGCCAAAACTAAAACGCCCGCAAAGTCTCCCGCTCCCGTCGACTCTCGCAGCGTTCTGATCGCTGTCACCGGTTCGTCTCCCGCGATCCTCACCGAGGCCCTCTGGGCGCTGGCTCAAGAAAATCCTCCCGTCATTCCTCGGCAGGTCGTCGTGGTCACGACCACGGATGGCAGCCGGGCGCTTCACGATAAACTCCTGCAACCCCTTGCCGAGTGGCACGGGAAAACCGTCTGGCAAAGCCTCCGTCAAACGATTCTAGGCAAGCACCACGACAAGGATTCCCGCCTCACGCTCGAAGCGCCCGTGCTCATCGCCGCCGCCGATCCCAGAACCGGCACGTGTCGCAACCTCGATGACATCCGCTCGCCCTCCGACAATGCCGCCGCGGCGGAGACCATTCTCACGACCGTGCGTCGCTTTTCCACCGATCCCGAAATTCGTATCATCGGTTTGCTCTCCGGCGGACGCAAAACCATGGGCGCCCTCCTTCACGCCGCGCTCTCCCTTGCCGGCCGTCCGGGTGATCGCCTTCTCCACGTGCTGGTGAGCGAACCTTTCGACCACCCTCGCCTCATCCCCGGTTTCTATTTCCCCGGCCAGCCCGGCCCCGAGGCACACCACACGCCCGGTCCCGACTCCGAGGCCCTTGCCAACGGCTCGGCCCGCATCGACCTCGCCGACGTGCCCCTCGTCGCCCTCGGCGAACTCATTTTCAACCGCACCGGCCAAGCCCCCGCCACCTTCGCCGGCTTCACCCGGGCCGCCCAGGCCACCGTCGCCGACGCGAGCCAACAAAGCATCCCGCTCAAAGTCTCGTTCTCCCCGACTTCGCACGCGCTCACCGTGAATCATTATCACTGTACCATCCCCGCCGGGCGCCCTGCCGCTCTCTGTGAACACCTTTGCCGCGACGCCCTCGCCGACCACGATCTCGCCGACCGACGCTCACTCGAAACCCGCTGGCGAAAAACCGTCCGCTACCCCAAGCCAGATAGCGGTGAAAGCGCCTTTACCGACGACGATATCTCCAACGCACTCAACGTTCTCCGCGACACACTCCACCGCCACGCCAGTGCCCCGGAAGCGCTCATCCAGCGCCTCTTCCCCCTGCGTGCCCCCATCGGCCTGAACCGCGAGGGCGTCACCGTGCAACTCCGAGACTGATTCCAATTCGCTTTTTAAAGTGACTCTAATTGGCCGAGGACGGCCAACCCTACATCGGATGCTTTGTGTAGCCTTGGCCGTCCCTGGCCAATTTTTGATGATAGTCTCATCTTGATCGCGGATTAGACTAAGGGCCACCCACCGGCCCACCCACCGGCCTCAAGGACGAGGCAGCTCGTAGTCCAAGGGCTCCAGCTTCATCTACGCTTGCAAGGCCTGGGCCCGCTTCGCTTCCGCCACCGGATCACTCAGGAACAGCCCCCCGTTATGCGCCGTCACCGTGAACGCTTTCGCCTTCACCTTTAAACCCGAAATCCGGAGTGGGAGCCGATCAGATGGCGCAAGAAGCTGGATCAGATGGTCGTTCGTGAATCCCGAGGTGCACTGAATAGTGCATTGAGCGGGTGAACAAACGAGCAGATGACCAGCAGATTGCGCCAGATCGCGGCGATCCACTTCGGATTTAGGGTTAAATACCTGTTAACTATTTTTATCCAACAATTTACAATATAGGCGCCCGCGAACGACAATCTCTCTTCCCCGACTCCCCGCCGGCCCCGCGCCCGCTCGCTACGCGCCTCGTTTATCCCCGTTCTCCTCACGCCGAAAAATATCTTCGGAATCTTTTGAATGTTTCTCGGCCCACTCGGTCTATCACCACGTCAACAGTTGTTTGCTTGGTTGCTTGGTTGCTTGGTTTGCTGGCAGAGGCGGTCCTCGGGGTGGTTCCCGAAAGGCCGCCTCTCCTCTTTTATGGGTTTGGCGAGGTCCGCTCCCCCGCATTCCGTAACGCGCATGCCTGATTTTCGCGTCCACCTCGCCCTTCCGCCCGCCCCCCACGCCCGCGAACTCGTCCTGCCCGCCCCCGAGACCCACCACCTCGTCAACGTCAACCGCGCCCGCCCCGGCGATCCCGTCGTCGCGTTCGATGGTACCGGCACCGAGTGGACCTGCCGCCTCGACCGCGTGGAAGGAAAAAAGACCGCCATCCTCCACGTGCTCGCCACCACCACCCGCCCGCCCCTGCCCTGCGCCCTCCTCCTCGGCCAAGGTTTGCCCAAAGGCGGCGCCATGGACGATATCGTGCGCCACGCCACCGAGTTGGGCGCCGCGCTCATCGCCCCCCTCGCCACCGCCCGCAGCGAGGTCCACCTCGACTCCGAGCGCGCCGACAAAAAACTCGAAAAATGGCGCCTCGCCGCCGTCGAGGCCGCCAAACAATGCGGCAACCCCTTCCTCCCCTCCCTCGCCCCCGTCCAGGGCCTCGCCGCCTTTCTCGCCACCCCCGCCGTGGTGGCCGCCGAACTCCGCCTCGTCGCCAGCCTCCACCCCGGCGCCCGCCCCCTGCGCGCCGTGCTGGCCGCCCACCGCGCCGCCCACGCCGGCCGCCCTCCCCGCTCCGTGGCTTGGCTCATCGGGCCGGAAGGCGACCTCACCGCCGACGAAATCGCCGCCGCCCTCGCCCTCGGCTGGTTGCCCGTCACCCTCGGCCCGCTCGTCCTCCGCTGCGACACCGCCGCCGCCTGCGCCCTGGCCGTCCTCCGCTGCGAAACCACCGAGTGACTTCGCTAAGCCCCTGATCTGCCGCCCACTTCGCTGGGACCGCCCTCAGCCCCCCGCTTGCTTCCCCAGCAAATGCGGAAACGGCGACACGCTCAGCCCGCTGTCCGCCTGGCCCGCCGCCACCGCCTGGCCCACCGCCAAGGTCTGCCCCACCGCCAAGGCCGGTGCCTCCACCTGGGCCACGCCCGCCCCACCCGCCGGGATCGACACCCCGAAATACGCCCCGCCCTCCGGATTGTTGCCGCACCAGGTGCGCCCGCCCATGCCCTCGGCCAGCGCGCGGCAAATCGCCAGCCCCAGCCCGGTGGATTTTTCCCCCGCCGTCGGCTTCGCGCTCAACGTTGCGAACTTGGAGAACGCCTGCTCCCTATCTTCCGCAGTCAACCCCGGACCCGTGTCGCACACCAGGCACTGCGCCTCGCCCTCCGCTTCCACCACCCGCACCATCACCCGCCCGCCCGCCGGGGTGAACTTCACCGCGTTCGAGATCAGGTTGTCCAGGATCCGGCGCAGTCCGCTCGCGTCCGCCCGCACCCGCATTCCCCCGCCCGCCACCACCGCCCGCAATACGATGCTCTTGCGCGCCGCCGCCGGCTCGGCCCGTTTCGTCGCCGCCTCCGCCGCCGCGCCCAGATCCGTGTCGCGCAACCTTAACTGGTGCCCGCCCCGCTCCAACGCGTTGAGATCCAAGATCGTGCCCAAAAAGTGGTTCATCTGCTCGCTCTCGCGCAAAATCACCTCCAGCGCCGTCCGCTCCGGCCGCGCCGTCCCCTCCGGCATGTGCGCCAAGGCGTTCTCCGCGAAGCCCATGATCACGGTGATCGGCCCGCGCAGATCATGCGCCGCCATGCCGAACATCAGATCCTTCTCGTGGTTCAAGGCCGCCAGCCGCGCATGGCTGTCCTCCAAGTCCCGCCGCGCCCGGTTCAGCTCCGCATGCACCGCCACCCGCGCACACAACTCCTCGCCTCGGAACGGTTTCGCCAAAAAATCCACCGCCCCCGCCGCAAACCCCCGCGCCACCGCCTCCCGATCCACCGCCGCCGACACCAGGATCAAGGGCAACTGCCGCGTCTCCCGCTTCGCCTTCACCGCCCGGCACAGCTCCAGCCCCCCCATGATCGGCATGCACACATCGACCAGCATGACATCGGGGTGCATCGTCCCCAAAAGCCGCAACGCCTCCGCCCCGCCCGACGCCTCCACCACCTCGTATCCTCCCGCCACCAACGAGCACCGCATCAGCAGTCGGCTGTCGCTCAAATCATCCACCACCAGTACGAGAGATTTGGGCGAAACCGAGGGTTGCATCGAGTAGGAATAGCCTGCCGATCAGGCCTATTATTACGAGTTGTTAACCGCTTTAAAATTCTGGGTATTATTCGTTAAGCGCCCCCCCGATTCCCGTCGCCGGATCGTCACCAAACCAGTAGCCCGCCGGCGTAGGTCAACCCTGCGCCCACCGAGCAAAAAATGATTTTGTCGCCCCCCTGGAAGATGCCCTCCTCCGCCGCCCAGCCCAACGCCATCGAAACCGATGCCCCCGACGTGTTCCCATACTTCGCGATGGTTACCACGAACTTATCAAACGGGATGCCCACTCGCTTGCCCACCGCGCGCAGGATGCGCTCGTTCGCCTGGTGCGGCACGATCCATGCGATATCCGTCGGCGTCAGCCCGTGCCGCGCCAGGGTCTTCTCGATTTGATCGGCAAACGCGATCACCGCGTTCTTAAATACCGCCGCCCCGTCCATTTGCAGGTAAAAGTCATCCCGGTCGCTGCCATCCGCGCAGGGCACCGGCCGGTTCGCCCCGCCACCCGGACGCTGGATCGCCTCAAACAGCGTCGCATCCCCCGACAAGGCCACCCGGTGCAGCCGATGCCCGCCCACCGCATCGGTCAAAATCGCCGCGCCCGCCCCGTCCCCAAACAAAAACGCCGTCTCATGATCGTTCGGATTCGTGATGCGCGACAACAGCTCCGCCGTCACCACCACCACCGTCTTCGCCGTGCCGCCCCGGATAAACGTCCGCCCCACCTCCAGCGCATACAGCCACCCCGAACACGCCGCGTTCAGGTCGAAAGCCAACGCCTTCGGGCACCCCAGCAAACGCGCCAACGCGCTCGCCATCGACGGCACCGGCTGGTCCGGGATGATCGTCGCCAGCACGATGCCGTCGATCTGCCCGGGCTCGATGCCCGCCTGCGCCAACGCGTGTTTCACCGCCGTCGCCGCCAGCGAGGTCGCCGTCTCGTCCGCGTCCGCGTAGCGACGCTCATGGATGCCCGTCAGCTTGTGCATCTCCGCCTCCGTGCGCCCCGGAAACGCCTTCAGAATCTCGCTCGTCGGCCGGATGTTTTTCGGCACCGCGTAGCCCACCCCCGCGATGCACACCGTCTGATCCCGCCGCTCCACGCCCGCCACGCGCGCCGGGGCCAAAGTAGCCGATTCGTCCGCGCCCGCGCCCGCATCCGCATCCGCGCCGCTCGTCGGCCGCGTCGCCAGCCAAGCCTGGAAATCCTCGCCCGTGATGCGTCCGCCCGGCCCCGTGCCCGCGATCCCGGTGAGTTCCCCCGGCTTCAAACCCGCCTGCTGCGCGAGCTTCGTCGCCCGAGGCGTCCACAACAAGCCCCCCGCCACCGCCGTCGCCACCGCCGCACCCACCGCACCCGCCGAGAACGCCACCGGCACCGCGACCACCACCGCCGCAGCCGCCGCGGGTTTATGCAACACCACCGAACCCCCGCCGCCCGCCCCGCCCGCACCATTCACGCCATCCGCCTCGCCATTCGCGCCCGCCACGCCATTCGCGGCCGCCGCGCCGTTCGCGGCCCGTTTCGATTCCAGATGCCGTAAACTCCCGTCCTCCGTCTCGATGCTGATGAAGAGATCGCCCGAGCGTATGATGTCGCCCGCCCGGCAATGCAGCGTGCGCACCGTGCCCTCGCAGGGCGCCTCCCACTCGAACACCGATTTGTCGCTCTCCAGCTCGGCGGAGATTTGTCCTTTTCGCACCGTGTCGCCGTCCGCGACCTTGAGGTCGATCACGGTCAATTCGTTAACGGTCGCCCCCATGCTGGGCACGGGGATGTCTATGAGAAAGGTGGCCATGCGCTTCGATTGAAAGGCGCGCACCTTGACGCCGCCCTCGCGTGGGTCAATCGCCGCGACACCCGCCCCGCTGCGCCCAGGGGTTACCGGCAAGTGCGTTCGGCGGTTCCGAAAGTGGCATGGGCGTCCCGCCCATGGGTTCGAGCCGCCGGTCACGTTCCGTCTCGCAGGCGGATGGCACCACCGAACCGGGGACCCCGCGCCCCGAAACTCCAAGTAGAACGTCCCCCTATAGCCGAAACACCTCCAACGGGATAGCCTGACCACGCTGTCACGTATCGGCCGCTGCGCGACGCTTCTAACCGGTGCGGTTTCCTACCATGATACCACCCCGATCAACCTCTAAAAACGGCCCCGTCATCTACACCTGCCCCATGCACCCCGAGGTGCGGCAGGACCACCCCGGCGATTGCCCCAAGTGCGGCATGGCCTTGGAACTGGAGTCGGCGGTGGCAGGCATGGACGACGCGAACGAAGGATCGGAACTGGACGTCATGACGCGGCGGCTGTGGATCGGCGGTGCGCTCGCGCTCCCCGTCTTTTTCCTCGCGATGGCGCACCTGATTCCGGCGCTGGGCCACGACAGTTGGGTGGCGAACGATACGTCACGCTGGATACAATTCGGTCTTTCCACACCCGTCGTGCTGTGGGCCGGTTGGCCCTTCTTCCTGCGCGGCTGGCGCTCGGTGATGACGTGGAATCTGAACATGTTCACCCTGATCGCCCTCGGCGTGGGGACGGCCTTTGTTTACAGCGTTGTGGCGATGTTCGCACCGGGCATTTTTCCGCCGGCGATGCGGCCTCACGGCCGGGTGGACATCTATTTTGAAGCGGCGGCGGTGATTGTGGTTTTGGTTCTATTGGGCCAGGTGCTGGAACTTCGCGCCCGCAGCCGGACGGGGAGCGCCATCAAGGCCTTGCTGAACCTCGCGCCGCCCACGGCGCGGCAGGTGGCGCCGGGCGGCGATCAGGTTGTCCCGCTCGATCAGGTGCAGGTCGGCGACTGGCTGCGCGTCGTGCCGGGCGAAAAAGTGCCCGTGGATGGCGTGGTCGTCGAAGGCCATTCCAGCGTCGAGGAATCCATGATCACGGGCGAGCCGCTGCCGGTGGAGAAAAACGTCGGTGACCAAGTGACCGGCGGCACCGTGAACGGCACCGGCGGCTTCGTCATGCGCGCGGAAAAAGTGGGCGACGACACCTTGCTCGCGCGCATCGTGAACCTCGTGGCGGAGGCCCAACGCAGTCGCGCGCCGATCCAAGGTCTCGCGGATAAAGTCGCCACGATCTTCGTCCCCACCGTCGTGGGAGCGGCGGCGCTGACGTTTGTGTTGTGGATGTTTTTGGGTCCCGAGCCGCGTCTCGGCTACGCCATCGTCAATGCCGTCGCGGTGCTCATCATCGCCTGCCCCTGCGCGCTTGGGCTCGCGACTCCCATGTCCATCATGGTCGGGATTGGCCGCGGCGCGCAGGAAGGGGTGCTGGTAAAAAATGCCGAGGCGCTCGAACGCCTGGAAAAGGTCACCACGCTCGTCGTGGACAAGACCGGCACGCTCACCGAGGGAAAACCGCGCCTCAGCGAGATCGTGGCCGTGGGCGGTTTCGATCAAAACGAACTGCTTCGCCTCGCCGCTTCACTTGAACAAAACAGCGAGCACCCGCTGGCCGCCGCCATCGTCGCGGAAGCGAAAACCAAACAACTCGCACTCGAGGTGACGACGGATTTTCGATCCGTCACCGGCGGCGGTGTTTTCGGGCGCGTGGGCGGCAAAGCCGTGCTCGTGGGTAAACCCAATTTTCTACGCGCCGAGGGCGTGGCCGATTTGGGCGCGTTGGAAACCAAGGCGGAATCACTTCAGCAATCCGGGCAAACCGTCGTCTTTATCGCGTTGGACAAAGAAGCGGCGGGCCTGCTCGCCGTCGCCGACCCGGTGAAGAGCACCACGCCGGACGCGATTCGCAACCTCCACGCGTTAGGGCTGCAAATCGTGATGCTCACCGGCGACAATCGGCGCACCGCCGAAGCCGTGGCCAAAACACTCGGCATCGACACGGTGGATGCCGAGGTAGAGCCGCAGGCCAAGAGCGACCGCATCAACAAACTCCGCCAGGACGGCAACGTCGTTGCGATGGCCGGCGATGGCATCAACGACGCGCCTGCACTCGCGGCGGCCGACGTGGGCATCGCCATGGGCACGGGCACCGACGTCGCGATGCAGAGCGCGGGCGTCACCCTCGTGAAAGGCGACCTCCGCGCCATCGCCGCCGCGATCCGCCTCAGCCGCGCCACGATGCGCAACATCCGGCAAAACCTGTTCTTCGCCTTCGGCTACAATGCCCTCGGCATACCCATCGCGGCGGGGCTGCTCTATCCATTTTTCGGGCTGCTTCTCAGTCCGATGATCGCGGGCGCCGCCATGAGTTTTAGCTCGGTTTCCGTGATTACCAACGCGCTGCGCCTGCGGCGGATGAAATTATAAAACTGAACGAACATTCATATCGACGCCGCCCTGCCGCGAGCGGCGCGCCGTCAAAATCAAACCTATCGATGATAACTCGGCCCCACGCTTCCGCCGTCCATCGCCGGATCTTCGCTAAATCCATCAAAGCGCGGGCGGCGATCCGAATCTGGTTCGTATTGTTTATGCCGGGAACGATCTTATCGGCGGCCACGGTGGAGTATGATCTTACCCTTGCCCGCCAGGCGATGAACTTCACCGGCCAGCCGGTCGAGGCGATGGTTATCAATGGCCAACTTCCCGGGCCGACCTTGCGATTCACCGAGGGCGACCGCGCCGTGATTCGGGTCCACAATCAGATGGACGTGGAAACCTCCATGCATTGGCACGGGATTCTGCTGCCCAATGCCCTGGATGGTGTGCCCTACTTGACGTATCCGCCCATCGCGCCGGGCGAAACGTTTACCTACGAATTCGATCTCCGCCAATCCGGCACCTACTGGTATCACAGCCACACAATGCTCCAGGAACAACGGGGACTCTACGGGGCGCTGGTCATCGCTCCGAAGACAACGGGCAAGTTCGACCAACTGCGTGACCACGCGGTGCTGTTGTCCGATTGGACGGATGAGGACCCGGATTCCGTGTTACGGACGCTCAGGCGCGGCAGCGAATGGTATACCGTCCGCAAGGGCGGCGGCCAAAGTATACTCGGCGCGGCCCGGTTGGGTATGCTGGGCGCGTATTTATCCAGAGAGCTTCAACGCATGCCGCCGATGGATTTAGCCGATGTGTACTACGACCGTTTTTTACTTAATGGCGCGGCCGCGCAAACCCTGTCCGGCCGACCGGGCGAAGACATCCGGCTCCGGGTTATTAATGGTTCGGCCGGCACGTTCTTCTTCCTGCAGTTTGCCGGTGGCCCGATGCGTGTCATCGCGGCGGATGGGCAGCCCGTGCGATCCTTTGACGAATCGCGCCTGCTGATGGGCGTGGCCGAAACGTATGACGTGGTCGTCACCGTGCCCGCCGAGGGCAGCCACGAATTTCGCGCCACGGCCCATGATGGTTCCGGGCAGACCTCCTTGTGGATTGGCTCCGGCCCGCGGCACGCCGCGCCAGACATCCCGTTCCCCAATCTCTACGTCAACATGGGCGGTCTTAAGCTCAAACGCTTATTGGCCTTAACCCCGGGCGGCTCGATGGGGATGCCGGGCCGCGCCGTCCGCGCCGGTAAATTTGATAAACCAGGCGTGAACGGCATGGGCGACATGGGTGGGATGCAGGATATGGCCGGAATGAAAGGGATGGATCATGGATTCATGGAGCACGGTAATGCGAAACCGGCCGGGATGGCGCACGAGCCGATGCCGTTGCATACGGGAATGGTTTCCCCTACGGAACCCACCGCGCCGAAAGGCACCTGGCTCGGGCTGCTCGCCGCGGATGTAAGTTCAAAATCCCCCTTGGCGGCCGATGGCATGAGTCCCGAACGTCCCGGGCCGCCTTACGAAAAGCTGCGCGCCTTGCAGCCCACCGAATTCGATTCCTCGATACCGGTCCGCGAAATCCGACTCACCCTCGACGGTGACATGGAGCGCTACGTGTGGTTTCTTAATAACAAACCGCTGTCGGCGTCCGAAGACATTGAAATCAAACGCGGCGAGGTCGTCCGCTTCATCCTGATCAACCGCTCCATGATGCATCACCCGATGCATCTGCACGGGCATTTCTTCCGCGTGCTCAACGCGCAGGGCGAATTCTCGCCGCTCAAACACACCGTGGATGTCGCCCCCATGACGACCACTGTAATCGAGTTTATGGCGGACGAGATCGGCGACTGGTTTTTTCACTGTCACCTGCTCTATCATATGATGAGCGGCATGGCACGCGTGGTGCATTATCAGGGCTTCGTGCCCGACCCCGCCACGGCCGCCGTCCGCGGTGAACTCAAACACGACCCGTTCTATCTGTATGGTCACGTCGATGCGCTCTCGCAGATGGCGCAGGGCATGTTGGTTTACGCCGATACGCGCCACATCTTCTCCGCGGAATGGCAGGCAGGTTGGCGACGCATGGACGACCTGGAGTGGGAGGTCACGCCGACCTACGATTACTATTTGAACCGATTTGCCCGTGTCTTTGTCGGCGCAGACCTCGCGGGTACGGATGGTCACCTCGAAAAACACGAGGGTATTTTCGGCCTTCGTTACCTGCTGCCGTTCAATATCACTTCGCGGGTGTGGGTGGACACCGCTGGTGAATTTCAGTTCGCCGTCGGCAGGCACCTGGAACTAACGCCGCGACTCGCGGTGTTCTTGGAGGCCGAATACGACACAGAGGAAAATTGGGAAACCCGCGCGGGCACAAGCTACCTGTTGCGCAAGAACTTTTCCCTGATCGGCCAATGGCATTCCCAATTCGGCTGGGGTGGCGGACTGCGCTGGCAGTTCTGAATCTGAAGAAGCGACCACGCAAAACCAAATTACCGGCCTCAAAAGCTACCCACCCAAAAACGCAAATTCCCCGCAAACAATTCCGGGAATAATCGGTGGGGAAACACTCGATAGCGCTCAAATAGACTTTTTATTATTCTGAATCATACCGCAAGGCCCCCGTTCCTTCCCCGCTCCACCCAAGGCACATATGACTAGCAATCAATCAACCTCAACCAGACAGAACCCATGTCGCAGCTTCATGTTTCAATTTCCTTCCTGAACACCTACAGCCACGGTCCGGAAACCGCCCGACGGCGGGTCGCGAAATATATGCAAGGGCTTGCTCGCCTCGGCCTGCGCGCACCCTGGATCGCGGCCGTGGTGGCGGCGTTTCTCTTTACAACATCCGCTTCCGCACAAATGAAATCCATCAACAACCTACAAAAGCCGCGCCCTAAAGTGATCCTCCTGGATGTGAACGAGACCCTGCTCGATCTCGAACCCTTGAAAAAGAGTGTCACGAAGGCGCTCGATGGTCGCGAAGGCATGGTTGGACTCTGGTTTTCCATGATGCTTCATCACTCTTTGGTCGATACACTGACCGGAAAATATCACGATTTCTCGACGATCGGGGTCGCCACGCTCCAGATGTTGGCCGAGAGCAACGGGACCGATCTGAGCCAAAAAGATGCGGAGCGCGCGATCCTTCCCGTTATTCGAGACCTGCCTCCTCACGCCGATGTTATTGAGGGGCTCAAGAGCCTCAAGGCGCAGGGATTCCTGCTCGTCAGTCTGACAAATTCTTCGAACGCGGGAGTTAAAGAACAATTCGAGAACGCCGGCCTCCTCGAAATCGTTGATCGTCGTCTGACCGTCGAGGGCATAAACAAGTTTAAGCCAGATCTAGCCGTCTATCGATGGGCGCTTGAGCAGGTCGATGTCGAAGCCGGCGACGCCATGATGGTTGCCGCACATGGATGGGACATCGCCGGTGCCAAGGCCGCCGGTCTCCAGACCGTGTTTGTCGCACGCCCCGGGAAGGTTCTCTATCCTTTGGCGGATAAGCCTGACCATGTCGTGAACAACATCAAGGAACTCGCCGAACTGCTTGGGAATAGGGCCGAGTAAACGTCTTGGTAAAACAGCCCAACTTCCCGTTATTCCCAGGTCCGAAAAAAGCAACAATCCGTCAGACAAATAGTACAAACGCTGAAACAACGATGAAACTAAATGATGAAAACGCTTTCGAGGGGTCAATAACCACGGGTCTATAAAAATGCGGCCAATACCATGACTTGATCGTCGATAATTTAAACCAGACAAAAAACTTCTAACATGAGCGAAGATACCATCAAAGTTTACGGATTCGGAACACAGGCGAAGGAAAAAAATCTCATCCCCGTCGTATTCAGGCGGAAGAAAGTCGGGCAAGGTGAAGTCGCGTTCAAGGTCACCCACTGCGGCGTCTGCCACTCGGATCTTCATCAGGTGCGCAATGACTGGGGTAATACCCAATATCCATGCGTGCCCGGCCACGAGGTCGTCGGAACCGTCACCGCGATCGGCGAGGGCGTGAGCAAAGTGAAGGTCGGTGATGTCGTCGGGGTCGGCTGCATGGTGGATAGCTGCCAGGAGTGCGACTATTGCGAGTCCGGTGAGGAGAATTACTGCCAGGGCGAAAAGGGCGCGACGCTTACCTACAACGGCCCCATGAAACCGAATGGCACCAATACGTACGGCGGCTACTCCACCGATCTCATAGCCCGCGAGGAATTCATCCTGAAAATACCCGTAAAAATCGATCCAGAGTACGCCGGCCCCATCATGTGCGCCGGAATCACCGTCTATTCACCGATGAAACACTGGGATCTGAAGGAAGGCCAGACCCTCGGGGTCGCCGGCATCGGCGGACTCGGCCACATGGCCATCCAGATCGGGAAGGCTCTTGGCGCCAAAGTGGTCGCTTTCTCTCGCGATGATAGCAAGAACGACGAAATCCTCAAAATGGGCGCGGACAAGGTAGTCGTCTCCACGGACGATGATGCGATGGACGAAGCCGCCGGATCGCTTGATATGCTTATCAATACCATACCCGTCCCCCACGACCTCGCCCCTTACATTGGCCTGATGAAAACCGACGGGAAACTTATCGTCGTCGGCAATATGGTGAAATTCCCGGAATTTTCCCCCGCCTCCCTGGTCTTCAGCCGCATTACACTTGCCGGCTCACTCATCGGCGGGATCCGGCAGACGCAGGAAATCCTGGATCTTTGCGCCGAAAAGAACATCCGCCCGTCAATCAAATTGATCGACATCAAAGATATAAACGAAGTCTTCGAGGCCTTGGCCAACGGCGCCAGCGACGGCCACTTCCGGCACGTCATCGACATGGACACCCTCCGCAACCACGACGCCGTCCAAGACGACAACGCCACAAAACTCGAAGACCCCGTCCGCGCCTGAGCCATGCCAGAATGCGTAAAGAAACAGGAGCCTCCTGAAAAACCCCGAAACAAAACCAAATACAAATAACATGAACTACAAACTAACCGGAAAGAAAATCGCGTTCCTCGCCACCGACGGCTTTGAACAAGTGGAGCTTACCAAACCTTGGAATGCCATTAAAGACGCAGGCGCCGAGGTCGTTCTCGTCTCCCTGAAAAGCGGCGAGATCCAAGGCTTTAATCACGATGAAAAAGCCGATCAATTCACCGTCGATAAAACCGTGGACGATGTTTCCGCCTCCGACTTCAATGGCTTGGTCCTGCCTGGTGGCGTTGTTAATCCGGATACGCTTCGTGTGAATAAGAAAGCCGTCAGCTTCGTGCGCGATTTTTTCACCCAACACAAACCAGTCGCCGCCATCTGCCACGGTCCTTGGACATTGATTGAGGCCGACGTCGTTCGCGGTCGCAAAGTGACCTCGTGGCCTAGCCTGCAAACCGATTTGAAAAACGCCGGGGCCACATGGCTCGATCAGGAATGCGTCTGCGACCAAGGTCTGGTGACCAGCCGAAATCCTGACGATATTCCCGCGTTTTGCGCCAAGGCTATTGAGGAATTCGCCGAAGGTAAACACGCGAGGCAAACCGCCTAACACTCTCCGAACTCGCCCTCCTCGACCAACCATGAAGACACCAACCAACCATCGGGAAATTCACCTGATTTCCCGCCCGCAAGGCGTCCCGACGCAGGAAAATTTCGAGGTCGTCGAAGTGCCCGTGCCGTCAGCGGGCACCGGGGAAATCCTCGTGCGCAACCACTGGCTCTCCGTCGATCCCTACATGCGCGGACGGATGAACGAGAGCGAAAGCTACGTTCCGCCCTTCGCGCTCGGCGAGCCGTTGGAGGGCGGCTGCGTCGGCGAAGTCGTCGAGTCGCGTAACAACCGGTTTAGCGTCGGCGATCTCGTCCTCGGCAACAAGGGCTGGCGCGAATACTGGACCTCCGACGGCGAAGGCGTGATCAAGATCGACCCCTCGGTCGCCGAACCGCAGAATTATCTCAGCATCCTCGGCCTCACCGGCATGACCGCGTGGGCGGGACTTAAAGAGATCGGGAAACTTAAGGAGGGTGAAAGCGTTTTCGTCTCCGCCGCTTCCGGGGCGGTCGGCTCTATCGTGTGCCAAATCGCCAAGCTCAAAAACTGCCGCGTCGTCGGCAGCGCGGGTTCCGCCGACAAGATAGCCTGGCTCAAGACGGAGGCGGGCGTGGATGAAGCGTTCAACTATCACGACACCGATGATGTTTCTGCCACTCTCGCCAAGCTATGCCCCGACGGCATTGACCTCTATTTTGACAACGTCGGAGGAGGCCACCTCGCGGGGGCCATTGACCACATGAACGACTTTGGCCGCATCGTTTGTTGCGGGATGATTTCCGGCTACAACGACGAGAAGCCTATGCCCGGCCCCGCAAATCTTTTTAAGATCATCGGCAAACGAATCCGGATGCAGGGTTTCATCGTGCGCGACCATCAGGATCTCCAAGCAGAATTTCAAAAAGAGATGGGAGCCTGGATCCGCGACGGTCGCATCGTCTGGAAGGAGACGATCACCGAAGGAATCGAAAACGCGCCTAAAGCCTTCCTCGATCTTTTCGGCGGCGATAAGATGGGCAAAGCGCTCGTGAAGGTCTGAGCGCCAGCACGACCCTGAAGTGAAACGAAAGGGTGGTCGGCGGGTGCCCGCATAGCGGGCGCGGAGGCGAATGGAGACCGCCAGCCGTCGCAGGTGCTACCCTAAAGGCACCCTCCGGGCGCGGTCACGCACGAAGAATTCGAACCTCCGGCGAGCATCCTTCAGGGGATCGCGACAGGAGTGTTCACCATATCAGTCAGCAGGTCGCTGACGTAGGTCAGCGAATCCATGAAGTAGAGACTGCGGGCCCTGCATTCGGTTGGAGACCAGCCGGTCGCCGCGACCATTGTTTGGAGGTATGGTGTCTCTGTCACGATGGCGGCGCCTAGATGGATGTTGGCCACGGCCAAGCGCGCTTCGTGCTTTTGGCGGATTTCCTGTGCGAGCCTGAGTTTTAGCGAGGTCGCAGGTTCGCGGACCATGCCGTGCGGATCAACGAACCAGACGGTTTGTTGCGCATCATCCACCAACCACACAAGGAAGTCAGGGAAGAATCCGGCGTCCTCGAAGAATCCGAAGCCGCGCGAACGTGATTCGTTGCGCAATAGGTAAAGCTCTTTGCCGGCCAGAAACGAGGGCTTCTTTTTGAGCAATGCAATGAGGTCTTTGACGAACCGTTTCTCGCTCTCCTGAAGCGCCAGTGCGCTGTATTTCAGGTAAGTGCCTTTTTTGAGATGGATCAGCGGTTGGTAAAGATGACCACCCCACTGAATCGGTTCCGAACGGCTGAAACGATGCGGTGTCGCAATGAGCGCCTCCAGCGTGGCGAGTTTGCCGGTTTCGATGGCTTTTTTGAGTTCAGCCAATTCTTCCAGCAACACGTCTTCCGCCGGGTCGATCTCGAAGGTGTAAGCGCGGTCTTTAACGTCGTCCTCGGTGATGTCGCGATAAACGAGGCGGCTGTGTTCCCAAGCCGCTTTCTCAGCGGTGTAAAAGCGGTCGAGGTAGCGCTTGAGGAGGACCGTGGCAATTTCCTGCCAGCGTTGCACGGCATCGAAACGCTCGAAAGCCAGATCGGCGGTTGGGATGTAGAGCACATACCAAGTCGCGTCGCGCAGGAGCGGTTCGAGCGCCTCACGGGCGAGGTTTAGGTTGTTCCAGTTGTGAAGTTGTTTGTAGGCCAACAGCTCGCGGTAGAGCGCGTCCCAGTCCAAGAACGCGAGGTGAGGCACGGCGCTCAGTTTGCCGGTGTGCCGGTGGGTCGGGGCGGAGTTAAACGCCGCACCTGTGGCCGCCATGGACTGGGCCTTGGGATACCAGTCCACCTCGACCTGACGGTTTTTGAACGTGGCGTGCGGCGTCGCGGACAGCGTGGGTATCGGGCCTTGGCGCTTAAAATTGATGCCAGGCGGCAGATCGAGGGTTTTGAGTTTCCGTGCCGCTGGCAGGCTGGCGAGCACCGGCAGGGTGACGCGGGTGGCATCTGGGTCGGATGATGCGCCTTCGTCTTCGAGGAATTTCTTGAACTCTGCCATGAAGCCGGCGCGCAAGCCGAAGATGTTCAGGCGTTCGAGATAGTGGATGTGCTTCGGGCGCTGATTGGCGGGCACCTCGCTGTGCGTGCTGCGCTTCAGTTTTCCGGCGAAACCTTTGAGGCGGACGCCACGGCCGAAAAGCTGAATTGCTTGTGAGCCCTCGGACTTTGCGATGTTGAGAAAGCCCATCGTGCTGACACGGTAGCAAGACCAGCCCTCCGTGAACATTTTTGAGCCGAGCAGCACGCGCAACGGGTTCGACGTATCGAACTCGCGCTCGGTAAGCGTGGGGAACAACGGGTGCGCGAGTTCCTGCTCGATGACCGCAGGGACGATGGCCGTGGGGTTGGCTTTCAGCTCTTCTTGGTTTTTCTCTTCGAACTGCTTTTTGAGCTTAGGCGTGTCTCCGACGCGCACGACACCGAAGGGTTTGCTATCGCCGAGTTGGAGGCCGATTTCGCCGACCCCCTTGTAAAGCGCGACGTGGAGAATAGCCGGGCCTTTGCTGTGAAAGACCAGCTCCAAGCAATCGCGGTAGAGTGACGACGCGTCTTTGCCGAGGGTGCGAAGGTAGTCGAACGCATCGTGAAACAGGCTCCGGCCTTTCTCATCGTGCAGCGTCATTGAGCCGTCGAGCAGACCAGCGATGCGCGACACTGCGCCGCCGTCGCGGTGGGTGAAGCGGGTAAGGAAACGAATTGCTTCCACGATGTCGGAGGCCTCCTGCGCGTTAAAATCCTTCGTTACCTTGGAGCCGACGAACACCAGAAGCGGCTGCGCGACGTGGTAGGGTTTGAGTTCGGTGGTCTTATCGTGGAAGAGGCGGAGTTGTTGATAATAACTCAGCACACAGCCGGCGAGGTAGCGCTCACGTTGCTCCTGCTCGCTCAGAGTCGCGTTGATACCGAGATCGAGATTGAGGATGCGGTAATCTTTGCCGAAGCCATCGCCGTAAAACCAGCGGTAGCCGTAGTCGAAGAGGATGCAGCGGCCGTAAAGCGCCTCCAGGTCTTTGCGCTTCGCCCCGGTGGCGGCGTTGACCGCCTGCACGAAGGTCGCGGAATACTCGAAGGAGAAGCCGTTTTTGCAGAGCGCGGCTCGACGCTCCATCCAATCAACGCCTGAAGCGCCCCGGTGGCCTTCGTCCACCAAGACGAGGTTGTTGCCCTCGAAAGAACTCACCGCGACGGTCTTCTCTTTGGATGTCTCGCCGAGTTTGTGGATATCGATGATGTCCACCGCCACACCGGATCGGCGTTGGGTGGGCGTGTCCTTGTTGAAAAGCTCTGCGTTGAACAGGCCGCCACAGGCCTCGAAGTCCTTGAGGTGTTGGTTGCTCAGGCCCTCGTTGGGGGTGAGGAGGAGGATGCGATCCAGCGGCTGGTTGGGTGCATGTTTTTCGCGCCAGAAAAGCCACTGCAGCAAGTTGGCGTGCATCTGGAGCGTCTTGCCGCTGCCGGTGGCTTGGAGAAACGCGAGCTTGGTGAGGTCTTCGGCGACGAAGGGCGGGAGCTTTTCTTTAGGCGCGCCGAGCTGATCGAGCTGCTGGTTGAGCTTCGCTAGTTCGCGGTTGAGTTCAGCGTGCAAGGCATCGCGATCGCGGAAAAAACGGTCGAGGTAGAACTCGGTGAAAAGCAGCGCGAGCCACTGGTAGTATTTCCAGACGAGCTTTTCGCCCCGGTGCTCGTTGTAGCGGCGGGTGAACTGAACGATGTTGGCGTCGTAGTCGCGGAGCTGG
>JBBRHC010000015.1:0-23126 GCA_038223295.1 Opitutales bacterium | reverse complement strand
GATGCGAAGCTTCCGAGCCATTCAGGCATATTCCATCAGAACAACGGTCCGTCAATAACAGACATTAGGGTTTGACCCCCTTCCGCCGACCGCTCCCCTTCCGCCGACATACAGGCCGGGCCGTCAACGCCACGGCGCGAGCGACGGAGGAGAGTTGTCAACTCCGCCAGCATCCCGTGCGCGCCGTCCTCGCGGTGCAGCGCCGCCCCGCCCATCAGGCGCAACACGCGCCGCAGGCACGAGCGCACCGCCGCCGGTTTCTCGAAACCAAAGACCGGATTCGCCTCCGCGCCGAGCAGCCGGTGCAGCGCCATGACCCCGGGCCCGTCCATGCGCAGCCAGAGCAGCTCCCACGGCTCGGCCGCGACGGCGCGCTGCGCGTGGGGCGCGTAGCCGTTGATCCAGGCCAGCTCGCCCTTGCCCACCGAAAAATCGCGTCCGCCCACCCGCACCACGCCCACGCCCGCGACGCAGAAAAGCAGATTGTGCCCCGGCGAGCAGCGCCGCTCCACCGCGTAGTCCTCCGCCGCGCGCAGATGCCCGGCGCGCAACACCACGGGAAACGCCGCCAACACCGCCGCGTCCGGCGTGTGGTAATGGGATTCGAGGACCACGGTGGTCGCGGGCGGGCGGGTTTTCATGATGCCTTAAAACGCGTCAATCGGCGTGCCGTTCCGCTCAAACTCTGACGCCGCTCGCGCGATCCGCTCCGCCAGCCACGCATCATACACCGCCGCGTCCAGCGGCAGCGGCACCACTGTCCGGCGCTGCATCGCCATCACCGCCGCGTTGACCAGCTCCACCGCCGACTCCCCCGCCTCGCCCGGCACCCTCAGCTCGGCCGCGCCCCGCACCGCCGCCGTGAAGTTTTCCAACAAACGCGCGTGCGGGTCGGCCAACGCGACCGGCATCGGCAACTCCTCGCGAACGCTGGTCGGCACCCCAAAGCGGATCGTGTTGTCGCGGATAAACTCCAGCGCCGAGGCCGACGAGCGCTCCTGCAACAGCCGGTCGTCCTCCCAGACCAGGCGCCCGTGCTCGCCCACGATCTCCAGCCGGCAAGTGCGGGGAATTCCGCCGTCGAGACGATAAAATGCCCGATCAGGCCGCCCTCGTGTTCCAGCAGGAGCGTCGCCTCGTCCTCCGTCTCGATGGCGTGGTATTTTCCCGACGCGCCGATCGCCTGCACCCGCGCCGGACGGCCAAAAAGCCACCCGTAAAGATCCAGCCGGTGTACCGCCTGGTTGATCAAGGCCCCGCCGCCCTCGCCCGCCCAGGTCGCCCTCCACGGGGCGCTGCCATAGTAGGCCATGGTGCGATACCACGCGGTGTCGATCCAAGTCACCCGCATCAACCGCCCCAGCGCCGCCGCCGCCAGCAGCTCGCGAAGGCGCGTCCACGTCGGCTGCATGCGCTCCTGGAACATCACGCCGTATCGCAGCCCCGGATACGTCGCCCGCGCCGTGCGCCACGCCGCCGACATCGCCCGCGCCTCGGAGAGCCGGTGCGACACCGGTTTCTCCACCAGCACATGTTTGCCCGCCGCCAGCGCCCGAATCACCAGCGGCGCGTGCGTGGTGTGGGGCGTCGCGATCAACACCGCCTCCACCTCGGGATCGTCCAGCACGGCCTCCGCCGACGCATGCGCCCGCGCCCCGCACCACTCCGCGCACACCGCCGCCTTCGCCGCGTCACGCCCCGCCACCGCGACCACTCGCGCCCCCGCGAGGGTTTGCAGCCGGCGCAGATGCTCCGACCCGATCAGGCCCGGCCACACCAAACCGTAGCGCACCTCGCCCAGCGCCCCCGGGCCCGCGTCATAAGCCGTGGTCGCCTCCGTCGTCGTCGTGGTGTTCATTTTCGCTCCAACGCCGCCCGAGCCGCCGCCGCCATCGTCGCCACCGGCACGGCCCGACCGGTCCAGATTTCCAAGGCCCGCGCCCCTTGGTAAACCAGCATCGACAACCCGTTCGCCGCCGGCAGCCCGAGCGCCCGCGCCCGCGCCAGCAACGCCGTCTCCGCCGGGTTGTAGATCATGTCGTAGACCGCCCGCACCACTGGCAGGTCGCCCAGCTCGATGGGCGGCGGATCGCCCGCCTTCAGTCCGGCGCTGGTGGCATTGATGACCAGCCCCCCCGCCGGTAAACCCGCCGCGCCCGCCCGCGCCGGATCGAAGCCCCGCGCCACCACGCCCTCCGCCAGCGGCGCGAGCTGCGCGAGCAAGGCGTCGAGGTTTCCCCGCGTGCGATTCGCGATCCAGAGCGACTTGCAGCGCCGCTGCAAACACTCGACCGCCGCCCCCCGCGCCGCCCCGCCCGCCCCGAGCAGGATCACGTCCGCCCCCGCCAATTCCGCCCCCAGCTCCTCGCGCAGACCCGACGCCAAGCCGTAGCCGTCGGTGTTAAACCCCTCCCAGCCATCCTCGCGCCAGCGCAGGGTGTTGACCGCACCCGCGGGTCGCGCGGCGGCGTCGATGGCCACGACCTGGGAGACCGCCAGGATCTTGTGCGGCACGGTGAGATTAACGCCGCGAAACCGTTTCGCGTACAGCAACTCCAACGCGCGCGGCAACTCCTCCGGCGGCACCTCAAAACGAAAGTATTGCCAATCCGCATACGCCGCGTCCGCGCGCCGCAGCTCGCCCAGCGCCGCGTTGTGCATCGCCGGGCTGATCGAGTGTTTGATCGGATGCCCCAGCACCGCGAGGGACACGCCTGGGCGCGACCAGGTTTGGAGATCGGAGAGCGTGTAGGTGCGGTCGGCGTCCATGGGTGAGCCCGCATCGCCGCAAGAACCCGCTCAAAGCGCAATCATCCCGTCTCCCGCGCAGGGTTTATCCATTGGACCGCCCTACGCCGTGTGCCGCTCGTAGGCCGCCTCGAACTCGCTCACGAAGCTCGCGAACAAACGCGCCTTCCCCTCGTCGCCCGCCGCCGCGTAGTGGTTCACCAGATTGCGACAGCAGCGCGCCAACACCTCGCGCACCGGCGTCGGCGCCACATCCGCGAGCGAGGGCTGCGCCCCCTGCGCGCGCAGCACCGACAACACCTCCGCGATGGAGCGAAACGCCCCCTGTTCAAACGCATCGATGAAAAACGGCTCCTCGTCCACGAAGCACCCCACGAGAAAGTGCCCCGGCATGCCCACCGGCTCCAGCTCCAGGCCGATGCGTTGCGCGACCAGCAGGTAGACTATCCCCAAGGTGATCGGCAGCCCCTTGCGCCGCTCCAGCACCGTCGGCAAAAAACTGTTCAACGGGTCGGTGTAGTGCTCGTGGTTGCCGCGAAATCCCGCCTCGTGGAATAGCACCCGATTGATCATCCGGCAGCGTTCGCGCGCAGTCGCCGGCTCCGCGATCAGCTCCCGGCATCGCCCCGCCAGCCGATCCAGCTCCGACGCGCAGGCCCCGGCGTCCGTCGCCGGAAACACCGTCCGCGCCAGCAGCAGCGACCCCGTCTCCAACTCGTAGTTCAGCGACTGGATAAACCCGCGAAACTCCGCCGCCGGATCACTGAACCGCAGCTCGGTGAGAAACCAGCGCGCGTGCCACGCCAACGCCCGGTTTTTGCTCTCCGCCAGCCGCGTCAGCAAAGTCCGCGCCGCCTCCGGGTTCGCGCCGAAATGGCCCAGGAGCTGCCGGCGCACCACCGGGCTCGGGTCATCAAGCAGAGTCTCGAGCGAATCGTTCTCCGCCAGGGTAAAGGTCGCCGTTTTCACGATTTCTACACCGTGTACCAAGCGCCCGACGGCGCAACGGCGAAGCGCGAATCGCCCCGACTAAATTCCCGTGTCACGCCGGCGTCACCGCGCCCCGAAAAGGGCCGTCCCCACGCGCACGCAGGTCGAGCCCGCCGCCACCGCCGCCTCCAGATCCCCGCTCATGCCCATCGAGAGTTCCGGCAACGCCACGCCCCACCGCCCCGCGAGCTCGTCGCGCAGCGCGCGCAGGCTCGCGAAGGTGCGCGCCGCGTGCTCCGCCGCCTCCTCCTCGCTCGCGCCCAGCGGGGCGATCGTCATCAGTCCCCCGACCCGCAGGTGCGGGCAGCCCAGCGCCGCCTCCAGCAGCCGCGGCGCATCCTCCAGCTCGCACCCGAACTTCGCCGGATCACGCCCGGCGTTGATCTGCAACAACACATCCAGCCGGCGCCCCAGCTCGCCCGCCGCCGCGTCCAGCCGCCGCGCGAGTTTCTCCGTATCTACGCTCTGGATACAATCGAACCCCTCCGCCGCCGCCCGCGCCTTGTTGCTTTGCAGATGCCCGATCAGCTCCCAACGCAAGACCGCGGCCGCCCCGCACTCCTCCTCCGCCCGCCGCCTCAGCGCCGCCTCCGCCTCCGGCCGCTTCGGCGCCGCCTCCTGCACCCGGTTTTCCCCCACCGCGCCCAGCCCGTGCCGCGCGGCGAAGACCGCCGCCTCCGCCGGATGGGTTTTCGTCACCGCCAGCAGGCGCACCGCGCCCGGCTCGCGCCCCGCCGCCCGGCAGGCGGCGGCGATGCGCGCCTCGACCCCCCGTGCGCGAAAACAGAATTCTTCATAGGTAATCATGGTGGAAAGGGGGTTTATCAGTTGATCGAAAATTAGACGATGTTATAGGTAACCGCGACATCCCGTCCTTATCGAGCCATGCAAATCGAGAACTTCAAAATCTTCGCCGACCTCGTGGAGACGAAAAGCTTTTCCAAGGCCGCCAAGCTAAACGACATCACCCAATCCGCCGTCAGCCAGCAGGCCCGCGCGATGGAGAAACACTTCAAAATACTGCTCATCGACCGCAGTCAGAAGCAGTTTCAACTCACCCGCGAGGGCTACAAAATCTACGAGTCCGCCAAGGAGATCCTCCACGCCTATGACAAACTGGATAGCGACCTCCAGGAGCTGAAAAAAGTCATCAGCGGGACCATCCGCATCTCCACCATTTACTCGATCGGCCTGCACGAGCTGCCGCCCTACATCAAAAAATTCCTCCACGACTACCCCTCGGTCAACGTCCGCGTGGAATACCGCCGCAGCAACCTCGTGTATGAGGACATCCTGCACAACGCCGTCGATTTCGGCCTCGTCGCCTTCCCGGTCAAACAGCGCCAGATCGAGATCATCCCGTTCCGCAACGATCGCCTCGTCCTCATCACCCCGCCCCAGCATCCCCTCGCCCTCGCCAAGCGCACCGAGGTGGCGGCCCACGAACTCGCCGGGCAAAAATTCATCGGCTTCGACCCCGACATCCCCACCCGCAAGGCCGTCGACCAGATCTTTCGCGAGCACAAGCTGGAGAACTGCGAACCCGTGATGGAGTTCGACAACATCGAGACCGTGAAGCGCGCGGTCGAGATCGACCACGGCATCGCTATCGTGCCCCAAGCCACCGTGCAACAAGAGGTCCGAGCCGGCTCCCTCGCCATGTTCCGCCTCAAGGGCAAGGATTTCAGCCGCCCCCTCGCCATCCTCCACCGCAAGGGCCGCGTGCTCACGCCCGCGATGAAAAAATTCATCGACATCCTCGGCCTCGAGCTCAGCGAACCCGGCTCCTGACGCATCTCCGCGCCCGGCCGCGCCCCTGAGCGCGTCGCCGACTGACGTCCGTCCTCCCCACGCCGCCCACCCGCCGCGACCTACCTTCCGCGCTCGCTCGGGGTGGTCGCGGCCGCTTTTCTTCCTTATCCCTCCATGAACTCCACCCAACCCATCCGCGTCACCGTCTGGGGCGAATACCGCCACGAGAAAAAAAATCCGAAGGTCGCCGCCATCTACCCCCAGGGCATGCACCATACCATCGCCGACGCCCTCGGCCGGGACGCCGGTTTCGTGGTCCGCACCGCCACGCTCGACGAGCCCGAGCACGGCCTCACCGACGCCGTGCTCGACCAGACCGACGTGCTCACTTGGTGGGGCCACATGGCCCACGGCGACGTGTCCGACGCCATCGTTGCGAAAGTCCGCACCCGCGTGCTCGAGGGCATGGGCCTAATCGTGCTGCACAGCGGCCACTACGCCAAAATCTTCAAAGCCCTCATGGGCGACACCTGCTCCCTTACCTGGCGCGAGGCCACCGACAAGGAGCGCCTCTGGGTTGTCTGCCCCTCCCACCCCATCGCCCAGGGCGTCGGCCCCTACGTTGAGATTCCGGCCGAGGAAATGTATGGCGAGCCCATCGGCATCCCCACGCCCCACGAGCTGATTTTCATCAGTTGGTTCACCGGCGGCGAAGTCTTCCGCTCCGGCGCCACCTGGCGGCGCGGCAACGGCAAGATTTTCTACTTCCGCCCCGGCCACGAGACCTACCCCACCTACCACATTCCCTTGGTGCAGCTCGTCATCGCCAACGGCGTGCGCTGGGCCCACTCGGGTCTCCGCATCCAGGACCAGGCGCCCAACCAAAAGCCCCTCGAACCCCTCCCCGCCGACCCCGAAGCCACCGAGCGCCCCACCGAAGGCCACGTGTAACCCCTGTAGCGCGGGGTCGCCGCACCCCGCCGTCCGTCGCCGTCCCCCCGTCCCGTCCGCCCCCCCGTCCCGCCGTCCGCCGCCGCCCGTCCGCCGCTCTCCGCCCAATCATAAATCCTCAATCATAAATCCCATGGCTTCCGCCAAACCCGCCCCCGCCCGTAAATCGGCCAAAGCCGCCGCCGCCGCGCCCACCCCGCCGCCCCCCCCACCCGCCCTCAAGCCCGTGCGCGTCGCCATCCTCGGCACCGGCGGCATGGCCAACCGCCACGCCGAGCTCTTCCGCCTCATCCCCGGCGTCGAGCTCGTCGGCGGCTGCGACGTGGACCGCGCACGGGTCGAGGCCTTCTGCGTCAAGCACGGAATGCCCGCCACCGGAGCCTTCACCGACCTCGCCACCCTGCTGCGCGAGTGCCCCTGCGACGCGCTCTCCAACGTCACGCCCGACGCCTTCCACGCCGCGCTTTCCATCCAGGCGCTCCAGGCCGGCAAACACGTGCTCTGTGAAAAACCCCTCGGCCTCGACCACGGCGAGACCGTCCGCATGGTCGCCGCCGCGCAAAAGGCCGGCACCGTCGCCATGGTCAACTTTTCCTACCGCGACTGGTCCGCCATCCAGGACATCACCGCCCGCGTGCAGGCCGGCGAGCTCGGCGAGCTCCGCCACGTCGAGGCGAGTTACCTGCAAACCTGGCTCAGCTCCCCCGTCTGGGGCGAGTGGCGCACCTCCCCCAACTGGCTCTGGCGCCTCTCCCAAAAACACGGCTCCAAGGGCGTGCTCGGCGACGTCGGCGTCCACATCGTGGACTTCGCCACCTACCCCGCCGGGCCGATCAAAAAAGTTTTCTGCCAGCTCAAGGCCTTCGACAAGGCCCCCGGCAACCGCATCGGCGAATACCCGCTCGATGCCAACGACTCCGCCGTCCTCAACGTCGAATTCGCCAACGGCGCCCTCGGCACCATCCACACCACCCGCTGGGCCACCGGCCACACCAACCGCCTCGCTCTCAAGCTCCACGGCACCAAGGGCGCCTTCTCCTTCGATTCCGATCTCGGCAGCGACACCTACCGCGCCTGCGTCGGCCCCGACGTCGCCACCGCCCGTTGGCAAGACGTGAAGGTCGCCGATACACCCAACAACTACACCCGCTTCATCGCCGCCATCCGCACCGGCGTGCCCGGGCAACCCGACTTCGCCCGCGGCAGCCAAATCCAACGCGTCCTCGACGCCTGCTTCGAATCCCACGCCGCCGGAGTGCCCGTGGAGGTCTGAGCCGACCTTATACCAGCACCACACACGAGGCCCGCCGCCCCGTAGCCCGCTGCGGGAGCAGCGGCATCCCCCCGCGGCAAAACCTCACCCGACCCTAGATCTCCACCCCGCGCCCCACCCGCGCCACCCCGCTACGCCACCGCCGCGCGCCCCGGCCGCAGATCCCGCAGCGACACCGCCGCCAGGCCCAGAAATCCCGACGCCTTCACCCCCAGCAACAGCGCGGTGCCCGCCATCCCCAGCCGCGCAAAGTATACCGCGCCCGCCGCCATCACCAGCCCCAGCGCGGCCTCCACGCCCGTGATCCCGAGAAACAAAGTCCGGCTGCGCAGCCGCTCGAAAAGCCCGCCCACCTCCGCGCCCGCCCCGCCTTTCGGCGTGCGCACGAATTCCCCCCCGCGCTGACACAAACCCTCGATCACCGCCACCGTGTTGGTCACGCTCATCGCCAAGCCGAACGATAGGATTAACGGCGACGCGACGACCACCCCCAACGACCTCAGCCACTCGCCCCGCCGCAGTTGTTGCCCCGCCACATAGAGCCCGATCGTCGCCCAAAACGTAAACACCAACGCCACCGGCTGCGTGAACCATAACCACCCCGCCGACCCGCCCGACGCCATCGGCACATACAGGAAATACGGCACCAACATGACCGCGAACGCCACCAGCAGCGGGTGGATAAACCCCACCGACAAGTGCCACGTCGCCTCGCGTTTTATCCGCGCCGGCACCCCGCTGCGCAGGATCGTGCCTAGCTGTTTGCGCATCACCTGAACGCCGCCCTTCGTCCACCGCCGCTGCTGCGATTTGAACGCGCTGATATTCTCCGGCAGCTCCGAAGGCACCGCGTAGTCCCCCCGATACACGAAGCGCCAGCCGAGGAGCTGCGCGCGGTAGCTCACGTCCAGATCCTCCGTCACCGTGTCGGAAGTCCAGCCGCCCGCCGCGTCCAGCGCCGCCCGCCGCCAGATGCCGGCCGTGCCGTTGAAGTTGAAAAACAAACCCGCCGTATGCCGCGCCGTCTGCTCGACCACGAAATGCGCGTCCAAAAAGAGAGCCTGAAACCGCGTCAACAAACTCGCGTGCCGGTTGGCAAACTCCCACCGCGCCTGCACCACCGCCACGTCGGGCGCGACGAAGTGCGGCATGAGCGCCTCCAGGAAATCCGCACCGGGTCGGAAATCCGCGTCGAAGATCGCGAAAAACTCCGCGTCCGTCAGCGACACGCCATGCGCCAGCGCCCCGGCCTTATAGCCTTCGCGCCGCGCGCGCCGCACGTGTTGGAATTTCACCGCCTCGCGCGGATGCCGCGCCAGCCAGTCCACGATGAGCGCCGTCGTCGCGTCCGACGAGTCGTCGAGCACCTGGATCTCCAGCCGCCCCTCCGGCCAACGGATCCCCGCCACCGCCTCGAGCAACGCGTCGATCACCAGCGGCTCGTTATACACCGGACATTGCACGCACACGCGCGGCGCCCGGTCGACATCGCCCGCCTCGGCCTCCGGCGGTCGCGCCACCCGACGGCTGAAGAACAGCGTGAGCATCTTCACCTTATGAAAAGCAAAGGCCGCCATCGCCATCACCAGCAGAAGATAAACCAAGGTAAACGGCGTGAGGGACAAAGGTATCATGGATGCAATCAGGACCTAGGAACCGCGTGTTACGCCCCGCCTGTCAACCCGGTGGAGTATCGCCGCCAGTCCGCCAGCGTATCCACATCGTCCTTATGCGTCAGCAGAGCGGGCGTCAGGCCGGCCTCCTGCGCGCGCCGCAGCGTCACCGCCAGCACCTCCGGCCCGCTCCACGGCACCGCCTCGAACAGAAGGGGCAGCGGCCGCGCCAGCCCGATGAGGTAGTAGCCGCCATCGTTTGCCGGCCCCAGCACGAGCCCGTGCGTCTCCAGCGCCGCCGCCGCCGCGCGCAACGTGTCCGCGTCGAGCTCCGGGCAGTCCCCGCCGATCACGAGCACGCCGCCCGCGCCACGCGCAAACGCCCCCGCCACGGCCAACGTGAGCCGCGCCCCGAGATCCCCCTCGCCCTGCGCGTGAAAAGCCGGCCCCGCGCCCAGCCATGCCCGCATCTCCTCCCGCCCGTCCCCCGGGGCGAAATGCACCTCCACCGCCCACCCCGCCGGGAGCGCCGCCATCTGCCGCTCCACCAGCAGGCGATAAATACGCAACGCCTCCGCCGCGCCGACCTCGGCCGCGAGCCGCGTTTTCACAAAGCCCGCGCGCGGCGCCTTCACCACCACAAGGACGACGGGAGAGGATAAGGAAGGCATGCGAGAACCCCGAGTTAACCAGATCGGGCCCGCGCGCCACAAATCCTGCCATCGGGAAAACACACAGTCCGCGAATCGTTAATGGTCATAGGCGATGTGATCCACTCGTCCGCCTCCCTATTCCCGCCAAAAATCCGCCCGTCCGCGCCCCCCGGATACGCAAACCAGCGATTTCTGTATCAAGGGGCGATGACATATCCGGCCGCGCGGGCGGCCAGCGCGCGCGAGGCGGCGGCATCCTCCGCGTGGCCGCGGGCGCCTTGCACCGTCGCGAGGGCCTCCAGCAGCTCGGCGGCGGCGGCGAAGCGGTGCCGCGTCGCGGCGACGTCGGCCGCGAGGCGCAGACGCCCCTCGGCGGCGGGCAGCTCGGCCTGCTCTTGCAGCATACGCCCGAGGAATAGGCTGGCGCGCAGATAGGGCTCTAGCCGGCTGGCGTCGCGCGCGTCGGCTTCGTAGGCCGCGCAAAAACGCTCCAGCTCGGCCCGCGCCTCGGCGGCACGCCCCTCCGCCAGCAAGGCCTCGGCGCGCAGGCCGCGCAGCTCGACGCGCTCCGGCGCCAGGCGCAGGGCCTCGGCGTAGTGCGCCGCGGCGTCGCCGGGGCGACCGGCGGCGGCGGAGAGCAGGGCGCGGTTGGTGGCGACCGCGAGATCGGGCGGGAAAAGCGTCGCCATACGATCATAGTGCGCGAGGGCTCCGGCGACATCGCCGGAGCGAAACAAAAGTTCGCCCAGGAGGTGTTGCGCCGGCGCGTTGCGCGGGTTGCGGGCCAGCAGGGCGCGCAGCAGGGTCTGGGCGCCCGCGACGTCGCCGGCCTGGGCGAGCCGACGGGCGCGTTGAAACGCGGGTCGCGGGTCGGCGGGGTTAAAAAACGCCGCGCGCTCCAGGTCGATCTCGGATGCGGTGCGGGCGGTGGCGGCGTATTGCCACTGGTCCAGCGCGCCGAGGCCGAGCACGAGGGCGGCCAGCGCGAACCGCGTCCGGCGCGCCGCGCGCGTACCCCCGAAAAACCAGCCCAGGTGATGCCGCGCGGAGCCTCCGCCGGCAACGGCCTGAAGCGCGGCCTCGGCGGGCGAGTCCCCCGGCGCCCGCCGGCCCAGCAGTAGGCGGGCGAGTCGACCGTCACGCAGTTTCCAGACCGCGCCATCGAGGATGAAATGATGCAGGTTCACCAACGCCATGAAGATGAGAAAACTCTCCACAAAATCATGGCCAAACACCCGCGACGCGATCCACGGGCCCGGCACAAAAAGCGCGATGCCGCCGACCACCAGAAGCGCGTAGTAGCGGGCGAACGAAAAACGCGGCCGGGCGGGCGCGTCCACCTCCCGCCCGGCGTAGTAGGTCGTGATCCACAGATACTGCGCGCAGTGCATGAAGGCCAGCACCCCGGCGCTGAAGTACCCGGCGGGCAGATCCAGACTGCCGAAGCGCGTGGCGAGGGCCGGCGCGACAAACCAAAGCCCCTGCGTGACGGTGAGCAGCAGCGGACCGCTCAACGCCCGCCACGGCAGCCCTCGGGCGAGCCGCAGAAACGCGGCGAGCGAAAACCCGATCCAGGCGAGCGTGCCGCCCAGTTGCACCCCATCGGCCAGACGCACCGGCAGACCCAGGCTGATAAACGTGGGATCACCCGAGGGTCGGGCCACGTGCAGCGCCGCCACCCAGACCGCAAAAGCCGCCACGTAACCGGCATGCAGCAAGGTGCGCGCCGCCACGTCGGCGGGCGCGCCCGCGCGGCGGATCAAAAGCTGGGCGATGCCGAAGTTTTGCCCCGTGTAGTGCCAGGGGCTCCACGTGAGGTAGAGGGTGATGATCCACGGCGCCGCGCCCGGCGCGAGATGCACCAGCACGACGGCGAGGCCCAGCAACACCGTCACGTAAACGGTGAAAAACCGGTATTTGGCAAAATCGCCCGCCGAGTGGTAGGCCCGGTGCAAGGTCGCCATGTAGTGCGGGTTGTTGCAAAAAACCCCAAGCGCGTAGAACGCGAGCGCGAGCGTGGCGGCCTGGGCCGGATCGCGCTGCAAGGCAAAGGTGATCGCCAGCAGCGGCAGCGACCACGCGCCGCAGCCCACGAGGAGATCGAGGGGCGCGTTGAACAGCCAGGGGCGCGTGGGGGCGCGGCCGGATGTGTCGATCAGGTTTCCGGAGGCTGGCACGCCGACCATCATGTGCCGGCGCCCGCTCCGGTGGCAAACCCGCCCTGCGTGCGACTTCCGTGTAGGGCGGGATCGCCGCATCCCGCCGCACCGAAATGGCCGCTCCGGAATGACGATTGACAAGCCGACCTGCGCGCCGCTGTGCTCTCCCTCTTTTTCAACAATGAGCGCCACCGAAACCACCGCCACCCAGTCCCTCACCCCCGAGGCCTTCCCCTTCACCCAGCCCGAGCTGATGAATCGTTACGTCACCGACACCGGCAAGATCCTGCCCCGCAAGTACACCCACCTCTCCGCCAAGCAGCAGCGCCGCGTCACGGCGACGATCAAGCGCAGCCGCGCCATGCTGCTCGCCAAGTAAGCAGCCGGAAACTTCCCCTCTTTGCCCGACTGGGGCGGCCTCGCGCCGCCCCGGTTTTTTTATGCCCGCCCCCCGCCCCTCCGCTCCGCGCATCCTGCGCCCCACCCCGGTCAACCTCGCCCGGCTGGCCGCCGTTCTTAGGCGCGGCGGCATCGTCGGCGTGCCCGCCGAAACGGTCTATGGGCTCGCCGCCTCCGCGCTAGACGCCGAGGCCTGCGCCGGGATCTTTCGCGCCAAAGGCCGCCCCACCACCGATCCGCTAATCGTCCATCTCGCCTCGGTGCGCGAGCTCGCGAGCGTGGCCGAGCCCAACGCCGCCGCGCTCAAACTCGCCGCCGCCTGCTGGCCCGGCGCGCTTACCCTGGTATTGCCCAAACGCGCGTGCGTGCCCGACCTCGTCACCGCCGGCAAGCCGACCGTCGCGGTGCGCGTGCCCGACCACCCGCTCTTCCGCAAACTCATCCGCCTCGCCGGTCGCCCGCTCGCCGCGCCTAGCGCTAACCCCTTTGGCTACATCCGCCCCACCACCGCCGCGCACGTGCGCGACGGCCTCGCTGGGACCGAGTTGCGTCACGTGCTCGACGGCGGGGAGTGCCCCGTCGGGGTGGAGTCCACCATCGTGGACCTCACCCGCCCAGACCGACCGCGCCTGCTGCGACCCGGCGGCGTGGCGGTCGAGACCGTCGAGGCCGTGCTCGGCTGCCGCGTGTCGAGGCCGGCCAGCCGGGGTGGCGCCACCATCCGCCCCGGCGTCGCCGCCCCCGCGCCGGGCATGCTGGCGCAGCACTACAGCCCGCGCACGCCGCTCAGCTTGCACTCACGCCTCGATGCGGCCGCCCTGCGCCGCCTGCCCGCCGACGAGGCCGCCCTTCTGCTCCGTCGCCCCGCCTCGCCCGTGCCCGAAGACCTCGCCCCGCGCGTGCGCTGGCTGAGCGAGACGGGGGCGCTCGACGAGATCGCGCGCCGTCTGTTCGCGGCCCTGCACAGGTTGGATGCGGAGGGCTGGCGGCGGCTCCACGCCGAGGCCCCCGCCGGCGGGGCGGGCCTGGCGCCCGCGATACGCGACCGCCTCACCCGTGCCGCCGCAAAGCGCTGAGCGGTGAGCGCTCGCCGACATGCTGGAATCCCGCTGCTCCCGCAGGCGTCTACGTTCCTTTGCACTCGGGCCGGCCATTTTGCGGCACCGACCCGCCACCGCCATCACTCCTTGCGCAGATTGGCGGGGATAAAATTACGCTGCGCCTCGCCAAAATAGACCTGACGCGGGCGGTAGATTTTAAGCTTCGGATTGGCCGCGACCTCGCGCCACTGCGCGATCCAGCCGGGCATGCGTCCGAGGGCGAACATCACGGTGAACATGCTCTCCGGAATGTTGAGCGAGCGCATGATGAGGCCGGAGTAGAAATCGACGTTCGGGTAGAGTTTGCGTTGCACGAAATACTCGTCGTTGAGCGCGCACTCCTCGAGCTTCATGGCGATGTTGAGCAGGGGGTCGTCCTTGATGCCGAGGGAGGCGAGCGCCTTGTAAAAGGAGCTCTTGATGATCTTCGCGCGAGGATCGTGGTTTTTATAAACCCGGTGGCCAAAGCCCATCAGCCGGTCGCCCTTGCCGGACTTGGCGGCGGCGATGAATCGCGTGCCGTCGTCGCCGTCGGCGTGGATGTTTTTCAACATCTCGATAACCGCCATGTTGGCCCCGCCATGGAGCGGGCCCCAGAGCGCGTTGACGCCGGCCGAGACGGAGGCGAACACGTTGGCCCCGGCCGAGGCGACCATGCGCACGGTGGAGGTGGAGCAGTTCTGCTCGTGGTCGGCGTGGAGGAGGAGGAAGAGGTTGAGCGCGGAGGCGACCTCGGGCGTCGGCGTGAACTCGGCGTAGGGCTCGGAGAACATCAGGTGCAGGAAGTTCTCGCAGTATCCGAGCTTGGGATTGGGCGCGTTAAACGGCAAACCGCGCGAGGCGCGATACGAGGCGGCGGCGATGGTGCGCACCTTGGAGATGGCGATGGCGGCGGCCTCGTCGAAATGCTGGAGATCGGCCTGGTGGTTGTTGCTGGAGAGGTGCGGATAGTAGGCGCCGAGGGCGTTCATCGTGGCCGAGAGGATGGCCATGGGATGCGCGCCGGTGGGGAAACTTTCCAGGAAACGCAGCATGTCCTCGCGCAGCGGAGCGTGCCGGGTAAGCAGCGCGGAAAACGTGGTGCGCTGGGCGGGCGTGGGCAGCTCGCCATTCATGACCAGCAGCGCGGTCTCGATGAAGTTGGAGTGCTCCGCCAACTGCTCGATGGGGTAGCCGCGGTAGCGCAGGATGCCGGCCTCGCCGTCGATGAAGGTGATCTTGCTCAGGCAGGAACCGGTGTTACCAAAACCGTCGTCGTAGGTGATGAAGCCGGTGTCGCCACGCAACTTGCTGATGTCGATGGCTTTTTCCCCCTCGGATCCGATGATGACCGGCAGCTGAAGTTCTTTGCCTTCGATTTTCAGGGTAGCGGTATTGGCCATGGTAAGGCGAAGAGAGCAAATGGGATGCCCCTTGCAAAGCAAAGTCGCCCGACTGCGAGGATTTGGTGAAAACCCATTAGCGCGCGCGCCGGGGGGTGTTAGCGGAAGTTGCCGCCTCGCGCAGCTCGCGCGGCGGGTGAGACGCCCTTGTCTCCGCTGGCAACGGTGCCACTCAGGCGCGCAACTGCAGGCGGCGGGTGAGGCGTTGGTTCTCGGCGATGGAGACGAGGCCCTGCTGCACCTTGCGCCAGCCCTCCTCGCGTAGCGAACGCCAGCCCTGGCGGCGGGCCAGTTCGCGCAGCGCCACGGTGCGGAGCTGGGAGGAGAGGCTGTCCACCACCTCATCGGTGATGAGAAACAGCTCATAGATCGCGACGCGGCCGCGTTCCCCGGTGCCGCGGCACTCGGGGCAACCGTGCCCGCGCATCGCGCGGACCGCCTCGGGCGCGATGGCCAACGCCGCCGCCATCTCGGCGCGGACCTCCGACGGGATGGCGTCGTCGGGCGCGGCGCAGCGCACGCAGACGCGGCGGGCGAGGCGTTGGGCGACGCTGCAAACCAGCGAGGCGCCGATGACCCAGGGCTCCACGCCCATGTCGATGAGGCGGGTGAGGGCGCTGAGGCTATCGTTGGTATGCAGGGTCGAGAAAACCAGGTGGCCGGTCTGCGCGGATCGCATCGCCACGTCCGCCGTCTCGCGGTCGCGGATCTCGCCGATGAGGATGACGTCGGGGTCGTGGCGCAGCACGGAGCGCAGGCCGGAGGCGAAGTCGAGGCCGAGCTCCGCGCGGGTCTGGATCTGCGACACGCCATCGAGTTTATACTCCACCGGATCCTCGATCGTGACGATCTTGCGCCGGCCGTCGCGGGCGCTGGCCAGCAAGGCGTAGAGCGTCGTGGTTTTTCCACTACCGGTAGGCCCGGTGATGAGCGCGAGCCCCTGGGGCAGGCCGGCCAGCTCCTCCAGGATGGCCCGTTGCTCGGGCTCCATTCCGAGGCGCGAAAGATCGAGCTGGATGCGGTCTCGACCGAGCACGCGCAAACAGACCGTCTCGCCGTGGGCGGTGGGGATGATGGAGACGCGCAGATCGTATTGCGCGCCGCCGCGCGACATGGCGATGCGACCATCATGGGCCAGGCGGCGCTCCGTGATGTCGAGGTCGGCCATGACCTTCAGGCGCGAGACGAGGGCGACGTAGTGCGCGCGCAAACCCTCGGGCACCGGCACGTCCTGGAGCAGGCCGTCGATGCGGTAACGCAGCTTTACGCTGCCGGCGAAGGGCTCCAGATGGATGTCGGTCGCCTCCAGCCGCAGCGCCTCGGACATGATTTGATCCACGAAATGGACGATGGTGGCGTCGTCCGGCGCGTCCGCCCCCTGCACGTCGAAAACAATTTCGCCCGGCGCCGCGGCGGTGTTTCCCGAGGGGCGATCCTGGCTCAGGCGCTGGATGGTATCGGCGCCGAGCCCGTAGTGCCGGCGCACGAAATCCCGCAGCGCCGCCGGCCCGCAAAGGCGGGCGCGCACGCGCAGGCCCAGGAGCAACCGCAGGCGCCCCAGCTCGGACAGCGCGGGCGGCTCGGCGAAGGCGGCGACGAGCAGGCCGTCCTCGACCGCCAGCGGGGCGAAGCGGTGCTCCAGCGCGAGGTTGGCCGGCACGCGATCCAGGATCTCGCGGGCGACGACGACCTCCGCCAGCGCCACGAACTCCAGGCCGTGCGCCTCGGCGGCGGCCTGGTAGGTGGCGGCCTCGGAGGCGAAGCCCAGATCGACCACGGCGCGGTGGAGCGGCAGGCGCTGCAACTCGGCGCGGCGGCGGGCGAGCTCGAGTTGCCCCTCGCCAAGGAGACGGTGGCGGCGCAGAGCCTCGAGGATGGGATCGGCGGGATTCATGGCTTCACGGGCACGGACAATATCGCGCGCCGATTAAACGGCAAAACGAGCCGCTCTTCGCCCTTGGCCAGCGTGGCCGAATCGGCGTCGAACGAGGCGAGCAGCCAGCCCTCGGTCACGGCCTCCCCCGCCGCGAGCATCAAGGTGCGGCCCTCCACCGAAACGTAGCCCACGCGCGCGCCGTCGGGGAAGGAGGCGAGCCCGCGGTAGAACACCGCCAGCTCGCGCCGGGTCGGCGCGGCGGGCGCGGGCTTGGGCGGGGGGGCGGGGGCGGGTTTGAAAAAATCCGTCGCGAACAAACCGCGCCCCTCGCCGGTCGAGACCCGGCCCTGATTGAAAAAATCAAAGGTTCGCGCCTGCTCCGCCGTGAGCAGCGGCGCCTCGGCGTCCACCGCCTCCCCGGCCCCGCCCGCGCCGGCGCGGGCGGCCCCGGCGGACGGGGAAAACGCCAGGCCGGCTAGACCGAGCAGCAGGAGCAGCAGCACGGAGCCGGCGGCGAGGATGCGGCGGGCGGCGGGCGTCATGGCGTGGCGGCGGGGTCGGGCATGGGCGGCAACAGTCCCGCCAGGACCACGGTGGCGGAGGCTTGGTCGGGCGCGTTGGTGCCGTCTTTGCGCAGGACCAGATGCTCGATAAAAAAACGCAGATCCGCGCTCGTGGCGCCGAGCGCGAGGTATTCGACGAAGTCCTGCACGCGGGCGCTTTCGCCGGTCACGCGCACGGTGAACAGGATCTCCTCGGCGAGCACGGGAGAGGTTTTTTCAAGCCGGATCTCGCGCACGGCGGGCACGGGCAGGGCCTCGTAGCTGGCGACCTTGGCGGCGATGGCGCGCGCCACGGCCTCGCGCGCGATCGCGAGCTGGGCCCAGCGGCGGCGCGGCTGCGAGGGGCTTTCGGTATTGTCGGCCAGGACCTCGAAGGCGCTCGCATCGAGCCGCACCCCGGCGCGGTTCGCCGCGTCGCGCGCGGCCTGGGCGACGGCGGCGCGCTCGCGTTCAAACTCGATGAGCTGAAAGGGCCGCCCGGCGTGCTCGCGCACCAGGACGTCGTCGTGCAAGGCGCGTGCGCTGGTGGCGAAATCGCTCAGACGCCCGGCCTCGGCCCGCACCAGGGCGTGACGCCGGGCGATGGCCTCGGTCTCGAACTCGAACCCGCCGCCGCGCAGCTCGGCCCGCAGGCCGGCGGCCTCGCGCTCGAGCCCGGCCTCGCGCCGGCCGAGCACGCCGGAGTAGTACCACGCCGCCAACACCAGCGCCGCCGCCGGGACGAGCCCCCACCAAAAGACGCGGGCAGAGGAGAGGCGGATCACGGCGAGGTTTGGAACAGGCCCGCGCCGCCGGAGCGTGCGTTGGCGTTGGGCGCGACCAGGAGGCCGCCGCCGTCGAATCGCGAGGCCTCGAGCTGCAGGGCGAAGTCCCCGCCCTCGGCCGCGAAGACGGAGCGGTCGGCGAGCGCGGCGCGCCGCGAACGGGCGGGCAGGATATCCACGCTGACAAAGTGGTCCGCCGTGCGCAGCTCGGTGATGAGCGCGCCGACCTGCGCGAGCGGATCGGCCCCGCCGGGGCGGAAACTCAGCTCGACCACCAGGCCGCTGGGGCGCGCCAGACAAGCGGGCAACAACTGGGTCTCCGGCGCGGCGCTCGGCGTGCCCTGCGGCAGCGAGCCCGCCTGGTAGGTTTCCCCATCGGTGACCAGGGCGAACCAGAACTCCCCGCTGCCGCGCTGATCGCGCAGCAGCCGCGCGCCGGTCACGAAATCGCGCGTGCGTTTTTGCAGATAAAGCGAAGGCAGGGCGGCGCGGTGGGCGTTCTCCCGCTCGGTGCGGGCGGCCAGTACCTCGGGCACGGTGGCGCGGGCGGCGCGCAGACCCGCCACCTCGGCGGCGCGGGCGCCCAGGGCGGCGTAACGCGTGTGCAAGGTGAACGCGGCGAGCAGCAACCCGGCGAACGCGAGCGCGAGGCCGGCGGCGTGGAGCGATCCGATGATGAGTTCGCCGCGCCGGGCCACGCGCGTGGCGGGCGGGGCGAGGTTGGGCGGCGGATCGACCAGGCCGAGCGCGACCGCCGCCGTGCCGTAGGCGAGCGCGCCACCGGCGAGGCTCAGCCCGCCGCCATCCGCGGCGATGAGCTCGGGCCAGTCCCGCACGAGGGCGCGATCCAGCCCCTCGGCGGGCAATTCGCGCAGCCGGGCCTGGTCGCAACCCGCGCCGCCCAGCCAGCGGGGCGCGCCGAGCAGATCGGCGGCGGGTCGCGAGGCCTCGCGGGCATAGTCCTGGAGGATAGACTCGACCGCTTGCCGCAGGCGGCGCACCGCCGCCTGGAGCCGCGGCGCGGCCGGCCCGAGCGTCTCCGCGCCATCGCGCGCGAGGATGGCGGAGGCGGCGGCGATGGTGCAACCAAGGTCGGCGGCGAGCGCGATCCCGAGGTGATCGACGCCCCAATCGAGATCGGCGGTGAACACCGGCTGATCGGCCTCCACCACCACGAGGAGCCCGGAAGTGGCGCCGAGCTCGATCAGCACGGCCAGCGGCGGACGCTCAGGCAAGGTGGCGAAGGCGGCGGCCAAGGCGGCGTCGGCGCCGATGACGGACACCACCCGGCCGGAGGGCAGACCGCAGCGCAACAGGTGAATCTCCACGTCGGCCTCGCGCGCGATGCTCACCCACATGGAGCGCGGGTGGCGCGCGGTGGGGCGCAGCGGACGCGCGTCGAACACGCTCGGCACCGCCTCGAACTGGCGTCCGCCGACGGTGCGCGCGAGCTCGGCCACGGCGCGGGATTCGCCGGGGCGCAGCGCCAGAAATTGCGAGTGGGTGCGGCCCGGCGGCAGCACCAGGGTGGCGGGCGCGGGGGGCAGCTCGGCGAGCAGGGCGCGGAGCCGCGCGGCCATCTCGCCCGGGCTGAGCAAACCGTCGGCGCGCAGATCGGCCGTTAGCACGCGCACCACGCGCATCCCGCGACCCGCCCGCCGCACGAGGAGCAGGCGCGCGCCGCGTTCGCCAGCCTCGAGCGCGAGGTGCACGCGCGCGCCGGCCCAGAGACGGGCGGTGGCGCGGCGGGTGGCGGACATGAACGGCATGATTGGCGGGAGGGCGGAAGCGCGGCGTTGAACGCGGGCGGATCAGGGCGAGGCGTCCGGGGCGGGGGCGGAGGGCGCAAGGGGCGCGCCGGAGGCGGGGGGGTTGTTGTAACGGATAAACTCGCCGGTCTCGGCGAGCAGCGTGGCGGTGACGAAAATGACGAGGTAGCGCGGATTGCTGATCTCGGTCTTGGTGCGGAAGGCTGCGCCGATGAAAGGGAGTTTGCCGAGGATGGGCACGGATTCGGTGAAGGTGCTTTGCACGTTCTCGATTACGCCGCCCATGACCACGGTCTCGCCGGACTGCACGATGACGCGGGTGGAGATTTCCTGGTCGCGCGACTGCGGCAGCCTGATGTCGAAGGTGCTGGAGACGCGGCCCTGCGCGTCGAGATCGCTGATGGTGGCGAAGGTGACAAGCTCCACGTCCTGCGAGACGGCGGGCTTGAGCGCGAGCATGATGCTGCGGCCATCGCCGCCGATGCTGGCGAGCACATCGAGCGAGACGCCGGCGGTGAGTTTGGTGGGCCTGCCCTTGGGGACGAGCGAGGAGGTGGATCGGTTTTCGAGGATGGTCTGCGATACGGTGTATTCCTCGTAAAAGTACTGCGTCTTGCCATCGCGGATGGTGGCGGGGCGGTTGTTGACCACGGTGAGACGCGGGGCGCTGAGCGTCTGCGCCTCGCCGCTCTGCTCGATGGCGTTGAGCGTGGCGGTGAGGGAGTCGTCGCCGATCACGTCGGTGAAGGTTTTTTGCAGGCCGAGGCCGACGTTGGTCCCGAGCCCGGTGAAATCCGTCGCGGTGCGCGGGGTGTTCACCGCGCGGCCGGTTTCCCAGTTCACGCCGAGATTCTGGAAGGCGGATTCGGTGATGGTGATGAAGCGGGCCTCGATGAGCACCTGCTGGATGGGCCGGTCGAACTCGCGGATGATCTCCTCCAGGGTCCGGAGCTGGGCGCGGGTGCCGGTGGCGACGATGACATTGCGCTCGTAGTCGATGAGGTATTTCGAGCCGCCGAAAAACTCCTTGATCGCCTTGTCGATGGAGGGGGTGGCGGGGGCGCCGTCACGCACGAAGTCATCGGCCTTGGTGCTGCTGGTGATGGTCTCCCGGTCCCGGTCCTTCACGCGGGTCTCGCTGACCTCGGTGGGCACGAACTGGGCGGGCATGATAAAGCCGCGACGCAGGCGGTAGAAGCGGGTTTCCTCGAAGCCGCTTTTTTTGGCGTCCTTGGCCTCGACGATCCACACGAGGTTCTCGCCCACCTCGAAATGCAGGTCCATCTGCCGCGCGACGAAATCGAGAAACTGCGACACGGGCACGTCGCGGAGATTCACGCTAAGTTTGCGCTGGAACTGCGGCAGGGCGCGGTCGGCGACGAAGTTCAGCCCGGTGTTTTTCCCGACGGTGAAGATGATGGACTCGAGGGTCACGTCGTCGACCTGCAGGGTTATGAGCTTGGCCAGGCTCTCGTCCATCAGGCTGGCCTGGGGGCGCTCGGAGAGGCCGACCATGGGGGCACTGCGCTCGATGGTGCGACCGTAGGGCTCGGGGATGTTGGAGGCCTTTTCCACGTCATCCAGCGCGCCGCGCAGGCTGCGGGGGAGATCGAGGCTGCGCGCGTCGGGATCGAGCAGGATGTCGGTGAGTTTGTTGGCGAAACGGGAATCCAGGGACTCGATCTGGCGAAACTCGGTCTCCAGCGCGCGATCCCGGCGGCGTTGACCCTCGGTGAGGACCCAGGTGTGGACGCGATCCACCGCGAGGTCGGCGGGGGCGAGACGCTTGAGCGCGATCGCCTTTGCCTCGGCCTCGATCCAGGCGCCGGTGCGCGCCAGTTCGAGGATCTCGCGAATCGGTTTCTCGTAGTTGGCGCTGAGCGGCGGCAGGGGCGGAGCGGAGGACGCGGGGCCGGCGGCCGAGGCCGGCGCGGTATCGGACGCGGGAGCGGACTTTTTGGCGTTGGACGAGGAGGCGCTTTGGCAACCCGTGAGCAACGCGACACCCGTCCATCCGGTGGCGAGCAGGATGATGCGGGGGGAAAGCGTGGTAAAAGACATGGCGGGCGGTGGGGGAAGAACGGACCGTGGTCACAAGCCAGCGGCGTCGCAAACGACAAGGCAGTCCGGCGGGCGCGCGATCGCTGATACGAAAACCAAAAACTCGGCTGCGCCACGGGAGTGCAAACACAATTTCCCGCCGACAGGACGCCCGGCACGATTGATCCCCGGTTTTTTCCTTTACGCGCCGTCTCGCGGCACCCGCGGCACCGGCCGCGCGGCGCGAGCGCTCACCGGAAAAAACGCCTGGTGCTTAACTCTACTTAGCCCGAAATCCGAAGTGGGAGCCGATGAGGTGGCGCAAGAAGCTGGATCAGATGGTCGTTCGTGAATCCCGAGGTGCACTGAATAGTGCATTGAGCGGGTGAACAAACGAGCAGATGACCAGCAGATTATGCCAGATCGCGGCGATCCACTTCAGATTTCGGGCTTAGGCGACGTCGGTCGAGGACTGTAGAAATCAAAGCAGTCGCAGCATGGGCCGCAAAAAGGCGCAAAAGATAATTCGATCTACTTTTGATGAATTGAAACCATAGCCGCGCTTACCGCGGAAAATTGGCCACAAAAGGCTCGAAGGATACAAACCGGGCCAAGGATTTTGTGCCTTTTGTGCCTTTTGTGCCTTTTGTGGCTATCTCTCTGACCGTTTCCCCTGTAATCCGATTAACGAAGTGGAGTGAAGCACTAGCCCGAGACCGTTTGCGCCGCTTGGGAGGCAATCGCGGCGAAGTTGCGGTAGATTTGCAAACCCTTGGCCTGGCTCTTTTCCGGGTGAAACTGAGTGGCAAAGCAGCGGCCGCGGGCGATGGCGGCGCAGAACGGACCGCCGTAGTCACATTCCGCCAGCACCAGCGTGGGATCAGTGGGCACGCAGTAATAGCTGTGCACAAAATAGAAGGCTTCACCCTCGGGCGCGAGGCCACGGGCCAGGGTGAATTCGCCTGCGTGAAGCGGATTGTGTTCCAGCCCATGTGCGGAATCTTGAACTCCGGCGGGCGGCGGAACTTGATGACCTGGCCGGGGAAAATGCCGAGGCCCGTGACGTCAGCCTCCTCCGAATGATCGAAAAGTGC
>JBBRHC010000014.1:0-23417 GCA_038223295.1 Opitutales bacterium | reverse complement strand
AAAAAACCGTCCGCGACTGGCGGACGGTGAGGAAAGCGGCCCAAACACAATCCGCATAAGACCGGCGGACGGGGCTCGGGGGAAATTCGGGGGCTTGTTCAACTAGGGTCGTGCTGTCGGCTTCGCGACAGCACAACCTTCTGGTTTGCAAAACCTTCTGGGTTAGGCGTCCTCGGCCAATTAAGATCACTTTGAAAGCGAATTGGAATTACCTCTCCGCAGCCCCAAGGAGTGTCGGCCTCTCGCGATCCATGCGGCGCGCCTGGGCCAGCCGGTGGCGTCGTGCCTCGGCTTAGTTCCCAAACCCGATCATGTTGAACGCTGCCATCACCAGCCCGCACGCCCGACCGGCAAATCACTGCCGTAGAGTATGCGTGCCGTTAGCTCCGAGTCTTCATGTGCGGACTGGCCGGGTCCGGGCGCGACACGGGCATCATGCGTTCGCTGCCGCTGTGCGCGAGTAGCACGATGCCCGCCTCCTCCATGCGTTCCAAAAACGGTCGGCAGGCGCGTTGGTTCCAATCCGTGTTCTGGCAGTTGGGCAGACATTTAGCTTCCCCGTGATGATCCACCGCGCGCCCTTTCGCTCGATGGAGCGCTTCTGTGGCGTGCTGATCGAGCACTTCGCGGGCGACTTCCCGGTGTGGCCGCGTTCCTGGAACGCGTGAAACACGAGGTCGCCATCCGCGCCCTGCCGGTCAAAGCCGAGAAAAGCCCGACGCGACCAAGGCGGGCTGAACCGCGTTTGAAACAAAATCGTAGCCGCGCCCGCGAGGGCGTGGAATGAAGCCACGGCCGTATCTTCTCCAGAAATCGGCCACGAAAGGCGCAAAAGGCACGGAACGAGCAGAGGCTTTTGTGCTTTCTGTGCCTTTTGTGGCTTTAATCCGACCGTTTTCCCTGTTTTAGCCGATTTTAAAATAACCTGCGCCCCACGGCCTACAGGCGGGGCGGCGCGAGCGTGTCGCGGCCCAGGGCGTAGTCGGAGAAATCGTTCACGATGCCTTCGTGGGGGCGGTCCTGTTTGTAGATTTGCAAGATGCGCCCGTGCTCGGCGTCGCTAGTGGGAAAGATGCGCGCCGGTTCGCCGGGCAAAAAAATCCCGGTGTAGGCGCGATGGCGGTCGGTAAGCCGTCGGATAACAATCACACCGCAGGATGCACGGAAGCACGCGCCGCGCGAATGCCCCGCCGCATGTAGGGCGGGGTCGCCGCACCCCGCCGGCACAGTCGGCCCGCGGGCCTAGCCGCTCGCTTGGTCGATACGCCGCCTCGCTGAGCCCACTGATCGGGGCGGGTCGAAACTCTCGCCCGCCTTCAGGTCCGCGCGCTGGGGTGATGCACGGGATACCAGAGTCATTCCCCGGACGGCGCGCAGCCGGAATACGCACGGCGGTTACCAAGTGTCGCCCCGCCCCATAGCCTTGCGCCTGCCCCATCGCCTTTCGCGGTCCCCATGGGTTTGCGGGGTGGCGGCCTGAATAGGCGGATAGGGTTGCCCCTCATGGCCGGCGCCCGGGTTTTATCGCATAGTTCGTATCGGCCTGGAAACCGCCGCGTCGAACCTGCGGCGTTGGTGTGCTCCCCGGCCAAACCAGAGTCACTTTCATGAATACGACCGCGTCACTTACCGGCCCGAACCTCAGCCGCATCGCGACGGCGTGCGCCTCGCCAGAAAACGTCGCATCCGCGCATGGCAACCCCGCTGCCGCGCGCGGCCACGCCCAAGGCGAATTCGTGCGGCGGGTAATCTAGCCGCGTTTATGGCCGTAAAATTCCAAGACTACTACGAGACGCTCGGCGTCGCCCGCACCGCGTCGGCGGACGACATCAAGCAGGCCTTTCGTAAACTCGCCCGTCTTTACCACCCCGACGTGGCCAAGGACAAAGTCGCGGGCGAGGCGAAGTTCAAGGAGATCAACGAGGCCTACGAGGTGTTGGGCGATCCCGCCAAGCGAACGCGCTACGACGAGCTCGGCCCCGATTGGCAGGGCGAAAACGCTGGTGGCGCACCCCCTGCCGGAGGCCGGCGCGGGCGGAGCGCCCGGGCGGGTGCTACACGGGGCGGGCCGGATGTCGAATTTGGCGGCACGGGTTTCAGCGATTTTTTCGAGTCTTATTTCGCGGGCGGGCGGGATGGCTTCGGCTCGCGGCATTCGGGAGGCGCGAGTGGTTTTTCCGACGAAGAGTCGTTCACCCATCCGGGACAGGACGTCGAAGCGGATTTGCTGGTGACGCTCGACGAGGCACTGCGCGGCGCGACCCGGAAGATCACCCTGCGCCGTCCGGGCATGGAAGGTGAGGCCGAACGCACCGACACCTATCAGGTGAAAATCCCGGCCGGTGTGCGCGAGGGTAAACGCATCCGGCTCGCGGGGCAGGGCGGCGCGGGCCACGGCGGCGCGGCGGCGGGCGATCTCTACCTGCGGGTGCGACTCGCGCTGCACCCTGATTTCAGCGTGCAGGGCGCCGATCTGCATTGCGAACTGGACCTGGCCCCCTGGGAGGCGGTGCTCGGCGCGCAGGCGGCGATTCCCACGCTTGACGGACTCATGTCGTTGCGCGTTCCGCCGGGCACCCAGTCCGGCGGGCAACTGCGCCTGCGCGCGCTCGGATTGCTCAAGGACGATGGAACCCGCGGCGACGTATTTGCGACGGTGCGGGTGCGGACGCCGCATCCGGTGTCGGAGGAAGAGAAGGCTCTTTGGTCGCGGCTCGCCAAACTCTCCACCTTCAAACCGAGGACATAATCATGACCGGCCCCGACAATCCTTCACCGTTTTCGTTGCTGGTGATAAGCGACGGCGGCGTGCCCCCCGCCGCCGTCTACTCGCTGGACGAAGCCGCCCGCATCGCCGGGGTGCATCCCGAGCGTTTGCGACATTATTGCCGTCGCGGCCTCTTCGGCGCCGATCTGGCGCGCGTCGAAACCGAGCCGGTTTTCGACGATGACCGGCTCTACGAAGTGCGGCGTTTCGAGCACTTCCGGCGGCACCACGGGTTGAATCAGGAAACGCTTCGTTTGCTTTGCGATCTTTGGCGCGAGGTCGAACGCCTCAAGGTCGAGCTCAAGTTCTTCCACGGCCGGTAATTCGTCCGAGCCTGCGGCTGGGAAATTACCCCATAATCACGACGCTTTTCGGCACCGCGTTCTTGCATAGGTGAACCTTGGGTGTCGGGCGCTCAATTCCCTTGCGGCACCCTGCGGCGTGCCCGGTGACTTTCGTCGTCACGCCTGTCGTTTCATGCCCCGCGTCCGATCCCTAGCCGTGCGAGCACCGAGTTCCTTTGACGATTGCCAACGGTGTCTTCGATCCGCCGCCCCACCTGGTCTCCCGGCCCTCTTTCCGCGTTCTCTCCTTTTTACACAACTAACTCCCCGTCATGGGTAAACCACGTTCCTCCCACCTTCGCCCGGCCCCCGTGGTCGGCTCCTCCGCCTCGGTCGCCACGCCCGATGCGAAGGCCCCCATCGTCTCCCCGTGTGAGATCTCCCCGTCTTCCGCCGAGGACGGCGAGGCGTTTATTGCCGCTTCGGGCGAGCGCTTGATCCCGCGCCGCGGTTTCCTCGCCACTGGCGCCAAGACCGTCGCTTTTCTCGCCGCCTTCCAGTTCCTGGGCGGCCGCCAGGAGGCCAAGGCGGCCACCGGCTTCGATCCCTTTGTGTATGGCGTAGCTTCCGGCGATCCCCTGCCGGATCGTGTCATTATCTGGACTCGTGTCACCCCCGCCGCCAATGCCCTTCCGGGGGCCGGGCTCGGTGCCGCCACTCCCGGCGTGTGGGAAGTGGCCCGAGACGCTGCGTTTACCCAAAAAGTTCGCACCGGTCGCTTCACCACCTCGGTCGTCTCCGATCACACAGTAAAGGTCGATGTCGCCGGTCTGCTGCCCGCCACGGCCTACTTCTACCGGTTCTTCGCGCTGGGCGTTTACTCCCCGGTGGGCCGCCTCCTGACCGCCGCCGCCGCGAGTTCCTCCCCGGCGAGTGTGCGCTTCGGCATGGTCTCGTGCTCCAATTACGAGGCGGGCTACTTCACCGCCTACCGCAGCCTTTCCCAGCGCAACGACTTGGACTTTATCGTCCATCTCGGCGACTACATCTACGAGTATGCGCCCGGCGTCTACGGTCCTCCCGGCTTTGCCGGCGTCGCCCGCACCCACGATCCGGCCTATGAGATCGTCTCCCTCGCCGACTACCGTCAGCGCCACGCCCAGCACAAAGCCGACCCCGACCTCCGCGCGCTTCATCAGCGGCATCCCTTCATCACCACGTGGGACGATCACGAAACCGCCAATAACGCCTGGCGCGATGGCGCGGAGAACCACACCCCCGCCACCGAAGGCCCCTGGTCCACGCGCAAGGCCAATGGCATCCAGGCCTACTTCGAGTGGATGCCCCTCCGCATCCAGCCGGCCACCGGCGATCTCGGCGAGGTCCGCCGCATCTACCGCAGCTTCCGTTTCGGCCGCTTGATGGAGCTAAACATGCTCGACCTCCGCTCGTATCGCTCCGAGCAGGCCGCCGGTGCCAACGACACCGCCCTCATCAACTCGCCCGCAGCCACCGTCCTCGGCGCCGCGCAGACCACATGGACGGTCGGCCAGTTGGTCGCCTCCCTGAGCGTACCCACGACCTGGCGCTTCTTCGGCAACTCCGTCCAGATCGCCCCGGTGCAGGTGAACAACGCGCTGGTCGCCTCCATCAATCCCACCGCCGCCGGGCTGATTCAGGGCCTCTACGGCATCTCCCCGACGGATAACAATTTCCGTCCGCTCAACGTCGATTCCTGGGACGGTTACAACATCCCGCGCAACATCCTCCTCGGCGTCATCGCCGGTGCTCCGGGCGCGCCGAATGTCGGTCGGCCGATCCCGAACTGCGTCTTCCTCACCGGTGATATTCACTCGACCTTCGCCTCCGAGATTCCGGCCAGCCCGACCACCTACGCCCAGGCCCCGACCTCTCCCACACGCGTTTCCCTCGGGGTCGAGTTTGTCTGCACCTCCGTCACCTCCGACAACGTCAACGAACTCATCCCCGGCTCGGCTATCGGCCAGCCCGGTTTGACGTCCGTGCCGGAGCGTATCTCCGACGGCCTCGGCGGTTACGTGCGCAACCCCGCGACGCCTCCCTTCGAGGGCCTTATCTCCTCGCTCAACCCCTGGATCAAGGACGTGAACCTCGATTTCCACGGCTACTCCGTCGTCGATGTCACGGCCCTCCGCACCCAGGTGGATCATTGGATCCTGCGCTCCGATGCCAGTCCCGCCTTCGCCGCCGATCCCCGCATCGACCCCGATGCCAACGTGATCTACCGCAACTCGGTCAAGACCGACGTCAACACCCAGCAAATCGCGCTCGTCGCCGGCCCGCTCGGCCCGCGCTAGCCCTTCGTCGCCGCCCCCGCGTCGCCGTTTGTGCGCTCCCATCCTTCCCTCCCTCCTCTTCCTTTCCCGCCCCCCTTTCCTCGACCCTTTCCACCATGAAGTCTCTTCGCTCCCTCGCGCTCGGCGTCGCCGCGCTCGCTTTCTCCGCTTCGTCCGTCTTCGCCGTCTCGGAGACCTTTTCCACCCCCGGTAGCGTCGCCGGCTGGACCGTGTTTGCCAACGGTGCCCAGGACGTTCTGGCGAACGTCGGTGAAGCCCTGTCCCTCGGCGGCAATGACTACTCGTTCTTCTACGCCATCGCCGCCGCCGAAGCTTCAGGAGGAATCTTCACGGGCGATTACTCGGGCTACGGCCAGCTCAGCCTCGACGTGAACCTCTCCGGTGGATCGGTCGTGGACCGTCTCTCCGTTTCGCTGGCCAACTTTACCACCGGCCACGAGTGGACCTACGAGTTCTCTTTTGTCACCGGCGCGGTGAACAGCCTGGTCGCTCCCTTGGGCGCCGCCGGCGCCGGTTGGACGCAGCAGTCCGGCCCCTCGGCCGATTTTTCCGAGCTGCTCGGCTCGGTCGAAGAGTTCTCCGTCTTGTTCTCCTACGATGGGACGCCCTCCCCGGCGTCCGGCTTTGCCGCCACGCTGGATAACGTCACCCTCACCGCCATCCCGGAGCCATCCGCCGCCCCCGCTTTGGCCGGTCTTTTGATTGCCGGTCTGGTTGCGCTCCGCCGTCGCCGCGCCTGAGTAGGGCCGGGCGAAGGGGGCGGCCGGGCAAGGTGGGCACGGCGGGGAGAAGTCGTCTGCCCTGACTCTCTTCGTTTATACGATCCATGGTGAGTGTCGCGGGCCCACCCGCACTCGACGCCACAGCCTCACTTCTCCGTCGCCGCGGTCCCGGCCGGAAAGCTCCGTACGTAGCGGATCATGCCCCACTCCCATGACGAAAGCCCGTAGAGCCGGGCCTCGGCCAGCGCCCGCTCCGCCGTCCAGCCGTCGCGCCGGATGCGGTAGCACGCGACGATCATCCCCGTACGGTCCGCCCCGTGTTCGCAGTGGAGAAAGACCGGCGCGGCCGACGTCTCGATCAAAGCCAACACCCGCGCCACTTCCGCGTCGCTCGGCGCGCTGAAACCGTGGAGCGGCACGTTCATGTAGACCAACCCGAGCCGGCGCGCCGTCGCCTCTTCGCCCGGCTCCACGTCGTCGCCCATGCGCAGGTTGATGACCGTGCCCGCGGCGAGTGCTTTTAGCCGCGCGAGGCCCGCCGCATCCGGCTGCGCCCCTCGCCACAGCCGGTCATCCACCCGGGCGAAATTTGCGATGCCCTCCGTCGCGGCGGCCCCGCACGGTCCGCTCGCGCAGCCGCCTGCCAGCGATACCAGCAGCAACATCGCCAACCACCCGGCCCGTAGCACGAATTCCATGCTCCGCTGACCCGAAACAACGCGCTGGGTTCATCCAAAGTGAACCGCGTGTCCCGGTTGTTTAAGACTGTCCCTTGTGTAGTGCCCGACAAATAGCGCAACTTAACCCGAAATCCGGAGTGGGAGCCGATGAGATGGCGCAAGAAGCTGGATCAGATGGTCGTTCGTGAATCCCGAGGTGCACTGAATAATGCATTGAGCGGGTGAACAAACGAGCAGATGACCAGCAGATTGCGTTAGATCGCGGCGATCCACTTCAGATTTCGGGCTTAACCGGCGCATGGTTTGTGGGTCCGGGGAGCGCGCGCGTTCCGCGTGTCGGAGACGGCGTCCCGCCGTCTCCCTTCTGAGCATTGGGCGAGACGCCCAACGCGGCACCCGAGACGGGTGCGCTCCCCGGACCACGCCGGACCTCGCCCAGCTGCGCGCGCATGCGGCCGCACGCTTCCGTCGCCATTGCGGTGGGCACGCGCCCCCGCCTGCTTTGCGGGCCAGGATTAACCACAGCCACATGACGGATTCGTCATCTTTCTAACCCTCCGCGTCGGGCAACGGTCTGACCCCGCGATGAATCCTTCGCTGCCCGCCCCCGTCGATCCGCCTTCCCTTACTGCTTTCGGCTCCGCCACCCGGTCGCCGCAGGGCGCGCGCCGCAGCGCCCGCGAGCGCCTGCGCCCACCCGCCTCCTGCCTCGCCATCCTCGTGGTCGCCGCGATTCGCCTTTCCTGAGCCTCCTTTATGCGCATTCGTTTTTCCCGGACGATCACCGCCTCGCTCGAGGGCCGCTTTGGCGGAGCCTCCCTGTTCGTAGTGATCTTTTTTACCTTCTCCACCGCCACGCGGCTTGCGCTTTGCGTCTTCGCGGCTCGCTCGCTCGACCTGGATTTCTCCCTGCTGGCGGCCTTCGCCTGGGGGGCGGTGTTCGACCTCGCGGCGGCCGGTTGCTGGTCGCTGCCGCTCGTGTTGGCGCTCGCCCTCGCGCCGTCCGACGTTTTTGAACGCCGCCCGGCCCGCCGCGTCGTTTACGCGGGCATCGTCGTGCTCTTCGCCGCGCTGCTGTTCGTTGGCGTGGCCGAATGGCTGTTCTGGGACGAGTTTGGCGCGCGCTTCAACTTCATCGCGGTGGACTACCTCGTCTACGCCCGTGAAGTGGTGGGCAACATTCGTGAATCCTACCCGATGCCGCGCATCCTCGGCGGCATCGTGCTCGGAGCGGTCGTTCTGGCGGGCGCTTTCCAGCGCGGCGGCTGGCCGGTCCGGTGGCTCGACCACGCCAGCGCCCCCGCCTCCGCCCGCTGGCGTTTCGCCGCCGCCTGGATCGGTGTGGTCGCCGCCCTCACGCTGGCACTCGACGAACGCAGGCTGCCGGTGTGGAAAAACGATTACCACCGCGAGATCGCCAAAAACGGCCCTTGGTCCTTCGTCGCCGCGTTTCGCTCCAACCAGCTCGATTACAACCAATTTTACCCGACGCTCCCGATTGATGCCGCCTTCGCCCGCGTTCACGCCGCCCAAGTCCGCGCGGGCGACGCCGGGCAAGACTTGCTCCGCGTCGTCTCCGCGCCCGTTCCCGCCGCCCCCGAGCGCCGGCTCAACGTCATCCAGATCACGGTCGAGAGCCTCAGCGCGGAGTTCCTCGGGCGCTACGGCTCCACCCGCGGCTGGACGCCCCGGCTCGATGCCCTCGCCGCGAAATCCCTCGTGTTCGAAAACATCTACGCCACCGGCACCCGCACCGACCGCGGCATGGAGGCGCTCACCCTTTCCGTGCCACCCACTCCCGGACGCTCCCTGATCAAACGCCCCGAAAACGCCGGCCTGTTTACCCTGGGCTCTGTCTTCCGCTCCAAGGGCTACGACACCGCCTTCCTCTACGGCGGCTACGGCTACTTCGACAACATGAACGCCTTTTTCGCGGGCAACGGCTACCGCGTCGTTGACCGCGCCCGGGTGGCCGCTGCGGACGTCACCTTCGCCAACGCCTGGGGCGCCTGCGACGAGGATCTCTTCCGCTGGTCGATCCGCGAGGCCGACCGCCAGCACGCCGCCGGCACGCCGTTTTTCCAGTTCCTCATGACGACCTCGAATCACCGCCCCTTCACCTTCCCGGCGGGCCGCATCGATCTTCCGTCGCAGACCTCGCGCCGCGCCGGTGGCGTGAAATACACCGACTTCGCCATCGGTCGCCTGCTCGACGAGGCCGCCACCCACCCGTGGTTCAACCAAACCGTCTTCGTGATCGTCGCCGACCACTGCGCCTCCAGCGCCGGTCGCGCCGAGTTGCCGGTGCAAAACTACCACATCCCGCTTATTATCTATGCACCCGGCGGCCAGATCGCGCCCGGCGTGGTCAAGACCCTCGCCAGCCAGGTGGACTTCGCCCCCACCCTGCTCGCCCTTCTGAACTGGAGTTACCCGAGCCGTTTCTTCGGCTGGGATGTCACCGCGCCCGACGCCCCGCCGGGCCGCGCGCTCGTGGGCACCTACCAGAAACTCGGCCTCTACGACGGGCACGATCTCGCCGTGCTCGCCCCGGTCCGCCAGGCGCACGCCTTCGCCTATGATCCGGCGGACAACCAACTCACCGCGCTGCCCGGCCATCCTGCGCTGATTGACGACGCCATCGCCTGCTACCAGACCGCCAGTTGGCTTTTTAAACACCACCGCCAGGGCGAGGTGGAATCGCGGCCGGCCTCCGGTCCCTTCCACCCGGTCCGCGGCTCAGTCCACCAAGGCCCAAGCCGCGATTTGCGTGCTGGTAAACTCGACTTGTCCGATACGCAGCCGGAGGGGGCGACGGCGGTCAAGGGGTAGATCCGGCAAACCCGCCACCTGGAGAATGCCGAGGAGACCGCTCATCCCGTGCTGCCGCAGCTCCACCCGCACGGACTGTCCGAGTGGCAATCCCCACACCGCCCCGAGTTCGTCGGTGAGAGACGGAGCCAGATCGGTAAAACCGGGCAAGGGCGGCTCCGCCATCGAGCGCATCGGCGGCAAATCTGAAAAAAGCGAAAGCTGCTCGTCCATCCGGGTAAGTTATGGTTCCCGATCAGATACCCGAAGGTGTTTCAAATCTTTTACCCTAAATCCAGCGATCTGCAATCAGCCTCGGCGGACGGCTTCCGTGTCAACAGCGCACCGGAACCGCGCAGGGGGGCCGCTTAAAAAAGAAAACGGAAAGGCTTTGGGTTGCCTAAATTCCAATTTGCTTTCAAAGTGATTTTAATTGACCGAGGACGGCCAACCCTACATCGGATGCTTTGCGTGGCGCTGGCCGTACCTGGCCAATTTTTGATGATAGTCTCATTCTGATCGCGAATTAGAATTAGTATCGAAACGCCAGCGTCGTGCCCGCCTGCGCTCTGATCGCGCTTACCGCGCGGTGTGGACGGCGCGGCGCTCGACGGAATCCTGGTCATGATTCGCCGGTGGAGCGCTTGGGCTTACTGCTTCGTCGGGTTTACTTTTTCGGCCAAACCGCCACCGCCTCGATTTCGATCAGCCAATCCGGGTTTACCAACGCCGACACGCCAACGGTGGAACGAGCGGTTTTCACCGGATTTTCAGCGGTGTTGAAAAACTCGCCGTAGGCTTTGAACCAGCCCGCGAAGTCCGTTTTCCCGTCTTTCGCGGCGTCGGGGGTCACGTAGATACGCAGATAAACTACGTCTTTCAAAGTCAGGCCCTGTTTCTCCAGTAGATCGCTTATTTTCTTCAGGCAGTTCACGCCCTGCGTGTAGGTATCGCCATAACGTTCATAAACGGTTGCGCCGTCTTTGTTGATGATCGACGGCACGATCCCGCTGGTCCAGTAATAGGCGCGGTCCGCCGGCACCCCGACACCGCTTGCGATGGAGGATGCCGCCTGCGCGTCAAACACCACGCTCGTCGGTGCGTCCGCCCACGCCGCCGGTGAGAGCAGGCCGAGACAGGCCAGAAGCAGCCCGAGGCCGCGATTAAAGAGGTGGACCTTGCCAGTCCGTTTAAAAAGGAAGGATGTTTGCATGGGAGAAAATTTAGCTGGCCATCGCTCGCGTATGCAACTGCCGACACACTCGATGAGCCGAGACGAATGCGCCGGCTTGCCACGCGTTTAGGTGCGAGAGCCAGTCGCCGGAAAAGTAGAACGGTCCGTCCGGCTCGCCCAGCACGCGCTGCATCTGCGTGAAGTCCTCGTCATTTTTCCAATGTGTCCACGACATCTCGTTGTGGCGGATGCGGTGCCAAGCGACCGAGAACGCGTTCTCGAACTCCTTGGCATACTGCGGGTGGATCTTCGCTCCTTGCGCCAGCGCCAGCCGCTCGCGGTCCGCCAGCGTCCGGTCGTCGAGCTCGGCCTTCGCGGTGCCGTAGTGATAGTAGCCCAGCATCACGCCCTTGCCTTTCGATCCATAACCATCGATTGGATACGAAACTTGGCTGATCGTCTGGTCGGTCAAAGACAGGCCGCCGTAGATCCCGTCGTCTTCCTCCCAGAAGCGCCGCTTGAACTGCAAACCGATCTTCCCCGCCGACCCCGGTTGCGCCAGACCCAGCGCCGCCCCCACTTCTTTGCCGAAGTCCGACGGCAGCCGCGCCAGCATAGCGGGCGGTAGCGTGCACACGCAAAATCCCCCTCTATCTCCCGCACCGCGCCGTCCTGCGCCGCGTCGGCGTAACCTACCCTCACCCCGCCCTCCGCCGTGCGCCGCACCTCACGCACTTCCGCGCCATACCGGATCGCCCCGCCTAGCCTGTCCGCAAACGCGTAGGCCAGGCGGTCCATGCCGCCCGCGACCGTGAGCATGGTCGGCTGTTGGTTGTAGTCTGTGCCTTGCTTCAGCTGGCGCGGGTAGCCGGCCTTCAGCAGCATCTCGATGTCCATCGTTTTTCCGGGTTCGCCCGGCTGCGAACCGTCGCCCGGCGCCATCAGATACCCGCGTGGCCAATCCGGTTCTGCTCCTTCGCCTCCGCCCACCGGCGCGAGATAGGCCAGCTTATCGGTCAGCCGACCCTCGGCGCGCAGATACTCGACGATCTTTTCTCGGTCGGCCAACGAGAGCGGGCGGTCCAGCTCCGACTGCCGGATCGTTTTGGCCAGCAGCTCCGCCGTGTAGCCGCGCCAGTCGCTGCGCGCCTCGCGAAAACGCACCTTCGGGTAGCCGTCTCGGTGCAGAAACGCCGCCTCGTTGATGTTGGTGAAGACCACCAGCGGAAGCGCGAATTCGCGGCAGTAGTTCAACGTGGTCGCGTGGTGGTGCGGCAGGCGCATCGGCCCCGCGTTGAGATAATGCCCCTCGTCGAAGCGGCAGGTTTGCCGCTCCCCGCCGATCTCCGTTTCCTCCGTGCCCCCGCGCACCGTCCAGCAGCGTCCGCCCGGCCTCGTCCGCGCCTCGAGCAGAGTGCATTCATAGCCGAGTTTACCGAGCTCGTAGGCCGCGGCCATACCCGCCAGGCCCGCGCCTAGAATTACCACCCGGCGTTTCCTCGCGGGTGCCCGACCGGAAAGGCCGAGTAGCTCGCCGTTGTCCCGCGCCAATAGATCGAGCGCAAACATGCCCGCCATCACCGCCCCGCCTTGCAAACCCAGGCGCCAAAGAAAATCTCGTCGCGAGAGCGTTGTCGGGGACCCGAGGGCGAAATTAGGCATTCCGCGCTCGCCAGCAATTGATATGCCAAACTGTGCGCGTTTTGCGCCCTAGTTTTCCTGTCGCCCTCGCTCCGCCGCGTGCGCTTCCTCTCGCCCTCGCTCCATTTCCTCCCCCGCATGATCCTCCCCAAAGCCCCCCGCCTCACGCCCGAACAAGTCGCCGTCGTCACCGATATCGCCGCCTCCTTCGGTTGTCGCATCCAGACCATCGTCGGCGACGTGCGCTCCATCTACGCCATCGTCGGCGATGAGCGCGACGACCTCTTCATCAACCGCCTCGAAGGCCTCGATTTTGTCGAGCGTGTGGACCGCATCCAGTCCCCGCACAAACTCATGGATCGCCGCTCCGATCTCGCCTCCCACCGCGTGCGCATCGGCGGCGTCACCCTCGGCGAAGAGCTGTTCATCATCGCCGGCGCCTGCACCATCGACCCCAAGAACCCGCAGCTCTTCATCGAGACCGCCCACGCGGTGAAGGAGGCCGGCGCCCACGCCCTGCGCGGCGGCGTGTGGAAGCCCCGCACCAATCCCTACTCGTTCCAAGGCGAGTCCCGCTCCCTCGAAATCCTCCTCGAGGCCCACCGCCAGACCGGTTTGCCCGTGGATGCCGAGGTGATGGACGAGGAGCAACTCCACCTCGCGCTCAACGCCGGGGTGCACACCCTGCAAGTCGGCGCGCGCAACGCCCTCAACTACTCCCTCCTGCGCGCCATCGGCCGCGCCGTGGCCCACCGCCCCGTATCCGTTTTGCTCAAGCGCGGCCTCCACATGGGCCCCATCGCCGAGTTCATCTCCGCCGCCGAATACATCGTCAGCGAAGGCAACCCCAACGTCATGCTCTGCCCGCGCGGCACCGCGCCCGCCCTCGACGGCTACCGCAACCACCCCGACGAGAGCATCACCCCCCTGTTGAAAGAAAAAACCTGGGCCCCGGTGATCGTCGATCCCTCGCACTCCGTCGGCAAGGCCGCGTACGTGCCGGCCTGCGCCCTCGCCGCCATCGCCTACGGGGCCGACGGCCTTTGCATCGAGGCCCACGTGGATGCCGGCCGCGGCATCGGCGACGACCCCAAGCAGGCGCTATCCCCCGCGATCCTGAAAAAAACCATCGCCCAGGCTCGCGAACTCTGGCGCCTCGTACACCCCGCCGCGCCCACGCGTCCTTGACCCGCCCATACGGCCGAACACCGCTTGGGTGAACGCGCCGAAGGGTGGGCGAAGCCACGCCGCAGCAGTCACGCGCCGTGCTTTGCGCCCAAGGTGCGCGGCCCACTTCGGGTTCTAGAGCAGGCACGCCAGGATTCCACTCCAGTGTGGCTTGTTGTAGGGCGAGGTTACCGCATCCCGCCGCCCGCCGTCCACCAGCCTTCACCGCACCCCGCCGACGCCTCCGCCGCCGTCGACGCGCCGTCCCGTTTCTGCACTTTATCCAACAGCCTCGCGGTCCGTTTTCATCTGTCCGGGGTGCCGAGCCAAACGCTGCGTTAACTCTCACCATCTCCCGCGCGCTATTTTTGCGCTTTGATCCACCACCACGCCTTATCGGCCTTTAAGGGGGCGCTTGGGCAAACCTTTATGGTGACTGATATAAACCCGAAATCCGAAGTGGATCGCCGCGATCTAGCGCAATCTGCTGGTCATCTGCTCGTTTGTTCACCCGCTCAAAGCACTATTCAGTGCACCTCGGGATTCACGAACGACCATCTGATCCAACTTCTTGCGCCATCTCATCGGCTCCTACTCCGGATTTCGGGATAAAGTGACTGACCTGCTCGCGCTGCTTGTAAATAGACGAAAGCGCGAACAGCAAAAAGCCGAGGTCATACGACCTCGGCTTTGTTCTAGGCTAGGCTATCAACCAACCCGGTATGATTAATACGTGATCCTCAAGCGGAGGAAGCGGCGGGCCTGTGCACTGATAGCGACATTATCCTCGACGACCACTGTCCCGGCGGCCACGCCGGTCGTGGTGTTAACCGTGGTCCAAGGCCCGGCAACGATATCAGTCGTGCCTTCGACCGTGTAAGTGATGCTGGAATCGGCAACACGATTATAAGTCATCGTCAGACGCAGACCGTCAACGCTGCGACCAACCTGAACGGCGCCGGTGCTCGGCACTGTGGGATTGGAACCAGTCGCGTATTCGATTAGGTTGGCCAAACCATCGTTGTCGCCATCGGCGGTATCTGCAGCCAGACCCGTATTGGTGCTAACACCAAAGAAGGTTTGGCGCCAGGTTTGCAACGGAGTCAACGAGTTGGCTTCGGTAACCGCGAGCTGACCGCTCGACTGGGTAAAGGTGAAGGTGCCATCGCCTACCGTGCCGCTCCAGACGCCCGCGTTATTGGTCAGGGCCACGCTACCGTAAGCTCCGTTGACGTTAACAGCGGAGAAGTTGCCCGTTCGACTTCCGGCGTTGATAAGCGTTATGGTATTGTTACCGGCGCCGAGCCTGACCCCGAAGTTAAGGGTCACCGTACCGGCTTGAGCCAGCGCGCCGACCACGCTCACGACGTCGTGGCTAAATCCGGGGGATACACCATTGATGTCAAAGATGGTGCCCGAGGTGCTGATGAGATCCAGCGCGCCGCCGAAGGACAGGGTGCCCGCCGTGCCCGCGGCGAGTCCGGGTGCTAGGGTGCTTTCCGCCCTGAAGGTGGTGGCCCCGGCGATAGTGCCCGTGCCGCCGAGTGTGGCGGAGCGACTAAACTGGGTGGTGGCCAAATCGGTAAAGGTGAAGGTGGTATTAATGGGAACCGTGATGGTACGATCAATGGAGATGATTGAGTTCTGGGTCGTAACGGCGATTTGGCCCTCGGGAGGGGTTGGGGTTGGGGTACTGCCGATGGTCACGCCGGTGATAACGGCTCCGATGGGGATATTAGCCCCGGTTATCGACTGTCCGATGACTAGGCTCCTCGCAAAAGTACTGTTGATGCCGGTGATATTTCGGGTTGTGACCGCCGCCGTTCCGGCTACTATTTGATTACCGGTTTGCCCACTCGCGGCCGCCCCGAGCGCACCCACCGTGACGGTGCCGGTGCCGGTGGCGGAGCCCGCGACGTTCGTGGCGAGCAAGGTGCCACCCATAACCAACGTGTTGGCGGAGTATGTGTTATCACCAGACAAGTTGACCACGCCAATCGGGACGAACAGCGAATTGGTATTCACCGTCACTCCGGCGAGCGGATTGTCGAGTATACTGACGGTCGGGGTAAAAACAGAGTTCGTCGAGAGATAACTGTCGTTAATGGAAAGCTCAATGATTTGGGGATTAACAGTTACGAATCCATTAACGAGGATTGGATTTACCGCAAATGGTTGGGTGATTCTTCCAGTAACGGCCAGACTCCCTCCTCCGATAGACGCCAGATTGACTCCGGTGGCGGTGACGATGGCAGGGGCGATGGCGGCTGTCTCCGAACCAATGACCACGGCCGCACCCGCAACGGCGTCCCCCGCTAAGATGGTGCTGGTTCCGGGGGTGCTGTTTAGGGTACCCAAGGTGTGACGGCGATTGTTGGCGACGTTGGCAAATGTGAACTTACGGGGAATCGTGGTATTCCCGTTCACATTGACGAGAAACTTAATCGGCGCTGTCACCGAATTGTCTGCGGCGGTCCCAATAAAAATGTAGTTGGTCGGGGCGATGGAGAGCATATTATCAATCCGCACGGTGCCTCCCAGGCTGAGGCGGATGCCATTAAAATTAGCAAAACCGGCGATGCGGAGCTCGTCACCCGCCTCGATTTCCGCTGTATCAGGCCGTGGGTCCGCATTATACTTTGACCAGTCACCCGCCAATGCGAAGGTAAACTCGGAGATTCCCGAGCCCGCGCCGTTTGGAGATAAGGTAAGTACTTGGCCGCCCGCGGCCACCGGCGGGGCGGCCGGGGTAAAGTTAAAGGCCGACCCGGTTATGAACGGACCAGTTAAGGTGATGGTGTGAAACGTGGTCGTAAACCCCGTCGTAATTGCGGCGAATGCAGTAGGCGATGCGTTATTGTTTACGAAAGTATTCGGGATTGTGCGGGTGAACCCAGATAAGAAGCTGAGAGTGTTCGCCTCATTGTTCGGAATGACGTTCTCATTCGCAAACGTGAATGTGCCCGTGCCCAAGGGATTCGGGTTAGTAAAACCACCGATAAATATAGTCCTACGCTTATTTATGATCCCGCCAGAGAAAGGTGCGGTAACTTGGGTCATCAGGCCCTCTGCGTCAAAAAGACGATTGGGAGCAAGTTCCGCCGAGTTGTCGCCTGAAAGCGTCAGGGGCCTAAACCCTGTCTTTGTCAGGGTAAACGCGCCGCGAATGGGACCAGTGACGTTGAGCCCACCCGCGAATTCGCCCGTGGCGGCCACTGCAGGTTGAATATCCCAAGTTTGATTGGCACCCAATCCGAACGCCGCGGAAATCGTAAGCTGACCAGCCGACACAAAATTGATGCCTGCACTACCGGTAAGCGTGAAGCCTGGCGAAACAGGCGTGGTTACAGGAACAGGCCCGCCGTTGATAATAATATTCCTTGGATTGGTGTAACTTAGGAAGCCGATGTTGCGATTCCCATCCAGAGTAATTTGGGTGGCGGTGGCGGCGGTGGTGGTGGAGTTGGCCGATGGAAACCCGTCCACAATGGCTACATCGTCGATGACCAACGGGTCTCCACCGGTGCTGGGTACGCCTACCGGAGACCAATTGGTTGCCACCCCCCAAGTGGTGGTCGTCGCGGGAGTGGTTAACACCGGAGCAGCTATATTCCAAGTTACAGTCGCGGCGGGCAGCAACGACATAGAGCTGAACAGCAGAGCTGACAGCTTGGCGAAAGAAGGATTAAGTAGGGATTTCATTTTGGGTTTTAGGAAGGCTAAAGTTTTTTTTGGAGGGGAAGGGGCGTTTTCAAGTCACTTGGTCTGAAACATTGCACTAACGGCATGGCAAACCCCAAACTGCAGAAGTGCGGAGATGTGACGTAGGGTAAGGTGTGGGGTGCAAAAGTTCTGGACAAAAACATCATTCACGATGTTCAGATGGACTGTGAACATATGAATGGAAGGTTAAATCTTTCGTGCGATTATTCTCCGAATTCAACGCCTTATCCGTATTATAGATAATCCAATTGATTTAGAGTGTATTAGGTAAAAAATGCACCCGTCGCGTCGCTTTCGAGGGACGCGCATGACAGAAGGGACACTCAATAAAGTTTGAACTTTGCGACACGCCATTTGAAGCCTTGTTTTTTCATTCGGGCGGTAGTGCATTCCCTGATGAGCCGAAGGTCCAAGATGGAGGGGCACGTCACTGTGCGACCGTAAACTGCTTTGTCGGATTGCAACGTGGTTAACACGCGTCAGGGCTTCCCGAGCTTCACGACCCTCATCCATGGAATCCGCTCCCGTCAGTCCCGGTTTTCGCACTTTGCTACGCCTGAGCGTGCGTTATCCGCGCCTTTTGGTCGTCATCTTTACCCTCGCCTTGTTGTCCAGTCTGGCGACCGCCCCCGCGCCCTACCTGGGGAAAATCATCATCGACGAGTTAATTTTTAAAGGGGCCGGCGCGGCCGCTCCCGCCGCTGTCGAGGGTGAGGGTGTTTTTGGGCTGCCCTCGGTGGTCTGGATGCTCGCCGCCATCGTCGGCCTGGGCGTCGCGCTAAAGCTTTTCGCGACGCTCCTCCAGAGTTGGCAGAGCCACTACATCCTCCAGATCACGCGCAATGTCCTCCACGAATTGCGCCTCAAGACCGCGCTCCACCTCATGGGCGTGCCGCAGAGCTACTTCGAGCGCAACGCCCCCGCGCGCATCGCCGCCCGCCTCACCAATGATGTCACGTCCATGGATAGCGCGATTTACACCGCGCTGCGCAACCTCGTGACCAGCGTTTTTCTCATACTGACCCTGGTCGGTTTCATGGTCTTCATCGACGGCTGGCTGACTGTCATCGTGCTCTTGACCATGCCGGTCACCGGTCTGCTTACGATGATGTCCTTTCGCTGGTTGCACGCCTTTAGCCGACAGGAATCCGACCGCATGGCGGCCCTTGCCGAAAGCGGCACGGAGATCTTTGGCGGCATGAAAATCATCCGCGCCTTCGGGGCCGAGCCGTATTTTCTAAAGCGTTTCCAAGCCCGCTGCGAGGCGTTGCGCTATGAAGGCATCCGCCACTGGACCGTCTTCCACACCATGAACGGGTTACTTACTCTCGTGAGCGGACTGGGCGCGGATATTTTTCTACTCGTCGGGGGTTACCTCGCGTTTCGCGGGCAGATCACCTTTGGCGAGTTTTTCGCGTTCTACGGATACCAAGCCATGCTCTGGGCGCCGATCGGCGTGCTGCTCAATTCCGGCAACCTCTTCCAGACCGGCTCGGCCAGCGCCGAGAAGGTCATGGAACTCCAAGCCATCCCTCAGGAAGCCTACCTGGCCCGCGTCCCGCCGGCTACTACCCCGGCCGTCCCCGACCTCAGGCCCAAGACGGGTTTCCGCGGCCACATCGTTTGCCAGGATCTCTGTTTCCACTACCACCCGGACGAGCCGGTCTTGCAAAACGTCAACCTCAGTCTCCCGCCCGGCTCCATGACCGCGCTGGTCGGGCAAAGCGGCTCGGGCAAGACCACGCTGGCCAGCCTGCTCATGGGCCTGCATTTGCCCACTTCGGGAAAGCTGCTGATCGACGATCTCGATATCCGTGAATGGGATCTGCGCGAGCTGCGCGCCCGCATCGGCGTCGTGCTTCAAGACCATCTCCTCTTCGACGACACGCTGCGCGCCAATCTTTGCCTGGGACGCGAATTCACTGATCGAGAGATCAACGCCGCCATGGCCGCCGCCCACCTCGACGATTTTCTCTCCCGCCTGCCCCAGGGCCTCGAAACCCGGCTCGGCGTCGGGGGGTCGCGTCTATCCGGCGGACAAAAACAACGTATCGCCATCGCACGCATATTTCTCCGCGATCCGCAGCTTCTGGTGCTCGACGAGGCCACCAGCGCGCTCGACAGCGAGACCGAGAAAGCCATTCAGCGCTCCTTCGACGCCCTCCTCGCCGCCCGCACGTCCGTGGTCATCGCCCACCGGCTCTCCACCATTTTCCAGGCCGACCAGATTGTCGTGCTCCATCAGGGCCGCATCGTCGAAACGGGCACCCACGATCAACTCCTCGCGCAGGAGTCGGGCCACTACCGCGATCTCTACGCCGCCCAGGTCGGCGGCATGATTCCCATGAGCGGCGCCACACGCCGCAAGCCCTGAGCAAACTCTCTCGCGTAACACCCGCCGGCCTCGCTCCTCCGCTACCACGCTCCTGCGCTCATCCGCCCCTCGACCGTTTCGCCTACTCGTATCACTCGCCCTTGACCCAATCTGTTCGCCCCGCGCCGTCCCCCCTCTACCGTGTCCACGCCCTCGCCGTCTCCGCTTTGTGAACCCGACTACCTTCGTAGCCCCGAGGAGCTGGCCCCTTCGCGCGCGCCGCACTGGTTAAAACTCGCCCTCGCCGGTTCCGGCCTTCTGCTGGCCGCCTTGCTCGGGACCACGCTCTTGGGCCCTATGGACGAGTCCATCCCGGTCACGGGTGAGGTGCGCGCGGCCGGTGCCACCACGCTTTTCAGCCCGGTTGCCGGCGTCTTGGGTGAAATTCTTGTGCGCGAGGGCGATACGGTCGCGCCGGGACAGGTAATACTGCGTCTCGATCCCCGCGCGGCCGACGAGCAGCTCGCCGCTATGGTGCAAGCCCAAGCCGAGTCGCGGGAGACGCTTTCCCTTTCCACCGCCAGCTCCACCTCCGCATCCCTCTCGGCGTCAGCGGACCGCCTCGACGCGCTCCAGGCCCGCCTGCGCCTCGCCCGCGAGGCCCGCGCCCGCCACGACCTGACCGCACCCGCCGCCGGACGCGTGCTCACGGTGTTTGCCGGACAGCCCGGCGAGGCCACCCCGCTCGGCGCGCCTTTGGTGACGGTGGTCGAGGGCGATGCGCAAGATCTTCACCTTAATGCGGGTACGGATCGTCTGGCGCGGGTTCAGCCGGGCCTCGTCGTACGGTTTCGTATCCAAGGCGCGTCCGACCGGCTGGCTCGTCCCGCACTGGCCCGCATCGAAACCGTGGTCGCGGAGCGCATCGTCGCGCGCGTCGCCGCCTCCGTTCCAACCCTGCCTCAGGGGGCCAAGGTCGAGGCCGAGATCGTGCTTCACGATCGCCCCTTCTGGCGTTTTCTGTATGATTATCTTGGACTTGAGTAATGTCGGCGCGCCGCGCCGCCACTCCTCCGCGCGCGCTCGTGGCACGGTTTTTTATCATTAAAACCCTTGCAGCGATGGCATTGCGGGAGCGATTTAAGGTCCGGTTGCGCCTCTGGGATTACCTAGGGGCGGATATAGGCTCGCATTACAAAACCAAGCGTCTTTTTACAGAGGATATAATGTCCAATCGTTCAAAGTTCGTCGGATTGGTGGAGGTCGCGCGCCTCGCCGGAGTATCGCCTTCGACGGTGAGCGGGGTTTTTCGAGATACCGGGGAGGCCTACTCGGTTTCGCCCACGACCCGCGCCCGCGTTCTGGATGCGGCCGCTCGCCTCGATTATCGACCCAATAGCCTGGCCCGCGCGATGCGCCGCCGCCGTTTTCAGCAGGTCGGCTTTTTAGTACGGCAACCGGAACGCACCTTTAGCGTAATCAAGGAGTCGCTCTCCGGCGTCTTTGACGCCACCATGGAGGCCAATTATCACCTTTTATTCATTGGGGTGCGTCCGGATTTCATGCGGGGAAGCCACGCCCTGCCCCAGTCCTTTCAAGAGGAATGCATCGATTGCCTGGTGGCGGACAGCACCTTCGGTTTCACCCCCGAGATGTCGCAGGTGCTTTATGGTTCGCGGTTTCCCGTGGTGCATATCAATGCGCAGCAAGCCACCAACGCGGTTTATGTGGACGACGCCTCCGGCGCGCGGGAAGCCACGGAGTATATGATACGGAAAGGTCATAAACGCGTCGTGTTTTTTAGCTACCAGCGGCCGTTTGTTGATATTCATTATAGTTACGACGTCCGTCGCGGCGCTTATTTAGAGACGATGAGCGAGTCCGGCCTCACCGCCCGAGAAGTTTGCATCCCGATGGGTGAACACTGGGCGCGAGACACCGAGGCGGTTTTCACTGGCGCGAATCGTCCCGACGCCATAATTTGTTACAGCGATCACGACGCCGTCAGCGTCCAGCGTATCCTGATGCGCCTTGGCACCACTGCGCTTGGGGATCTGGACATCATCGGTTTCAACGGTTCCACCGAGGCCAAGTTATCCCCTTACCCGCTGACGACCATGGCCATACCTTGGTATGAGCTGGGCCATACCGCAGTCGAAATGGCGCTGAAACTCTCTTTGGATAAGTCCACCACCGAACTTCCGTCGCAGGTATTTCGCGCGCGCTTGGTCGAGGGCGAGTTCGGCATCGGTCCCATTTGATAATGGCGTGCACCATTTGATCGCGCGACGTCTGGCGGCGGTCGCAAAGTTGACACCCTCGGTCGGCCTTTCTCTGGTATTTGTTAACCCCATCCCGCTTATGCCCCCCTTGCGTCCACTCCTCACCCTGATCGGTGCGTCCACTTTGTTGTACTTTCACGGCGCATTCGGCGCGCCTCCCACGCCCGTCGATCTGGTCAATACATAGCCTCCGCCACATTGAACGGATAACCTTGCAACCAAGCCTGGCCGCACCACTCCGATCTCATCGACCGCGCAGAGCTGGTGCTCGAAATGGTCCCGTCTCCCACCAAATAGGCTCCACCCTGCCGCCTCCCTCGGTTTCGCTCGCGCCGTGATTCCTTCCACCCCCGAAGCCGATACGAAGACCGCCGTCTCCCCCGCGCCCGTACTCATCCTCGGCGGTCATTCGTTCATCACCCAGCTCGGCACCGATCCGTGCCCCGCGGAGGCCGAGGCCGACGCGCTGGTCGCGGCCTGTCTCGATCAGGGCATCACGCATTTCGACACCACCTACCGGCCCGAGCGGATCGCCCTCGGGGCCTCGCTCGCCCGCCTCGGTCGGCGGTCCGAAGCCCGCCTCATCGCGTGGAATTTTTTCAAAACCTTCGACGCCACCGCCACCGATCCCGGCGGCCCCGAAGCCTACCGCGAGGAAGACCTGGCCGGACTCTGCGCCGACCTGCGGACCGAGTTCATCGATGAACTCGTCATCCATCGCGTCGGGGATGCGGAGGCCGACGAGGCCCAGGAAAACCTCGCCCTGCGCTGGCAACGGGAGGGTAGGGTGGGGCGGCTCGGCGCTTGGTGTCCCGGTCCCGGGTTCTCCACGTGGCCGCGCCGCGCCGCCTATGCTTTCGTGGTCGAGCCGTGCAATCTGTTCACCTCGGCCGCGCCCGCGCGCATCGCCGCCCACCACGCGGCTGGTGCCCAAGTTTACGGATGCTCGCCGTTCGTGCGCGGTTGGCAGTTGGATAAACTCGTCGTCGCCGCCCTCGCGGCCGAGCCCGGCCTCGCCGTCGAGTCCGCCCGTGCCCAGGTGGCCGACCGGCTCCTGCGCCACGCCGCGTTCACGCCCCACCTCACGGGTCTCATCGTCTCGATGCGCCGCGCCGCATGGGTGGCTATCAATCTGGGCAGCCTCACCCGCGGCCCGCTTACCCCTTCTGATCACGCTTGGCTCGACGGTCTGCTCGCCGCCGCCGAGAACCGCTGAGCGTCGCTCCGCCCCTCCGCCCTTTTATGTCCCGACACTACCACCTCGTTGGCATCACCCACACCGACCTCGCTTGGAAAAGGGGCTTCGCCGAGATGGCCGAGCTGCTGGAGATCTCGGTCGTCTGGCTGCTTGATGCCCTGGAAAGAGACCCGACTTTTAAACCCGAAATCCGGAGTAGGAGCCGATGAGATGGCGCAAGAAGTTGGATCAGATGGTCGTTCGTGAATCCCGAGGTGCACTGAATAGTGCATTGAGCGGGTGAACGAACGAGCAGATGACCAGCAGATTGCGCCAGAT
>JBBRHC010000013.1:0-23511 GCA_038223295.1 Opitutales bacterium | reverse complement strand
CGAGTAGCTGGCCCCGTGGAGTGGCCATTTTTTCCGGTTTCAAACCATCCAGTTTCCCAGCGCCAAAGACATCCTTTCCGGCACGGGTGCGAAACAGCGTGGCGGGCGCTGGAATCCTCCCGGGCTCGCCGCACTCTACGGCAGCACGACCGACACCGCCGCACTCGAAGAGGCCAAGGCCAATGACCGTTACTACGGCCTCGAAACCAAGACGCCGCGCCTTGTCGTCGCCATTCAGGCCAAAATCGGCAAAATGCTCGAACTTGAATCTCCCGGCATTCGCCGCCATCTAGGCATCACCTTGGCGGAACTCGCCGGCGAGGACTGGCGCAAGCTCCTCCAATCCGGCCAGGAAAGCCTGTCCCAGGCCCTCGGTCGTGCCGCCGCGTCCACTGGCGCTTCCGGCCTCCTCGTTCGATCCGCCGCCGTGCGTCAGTCCAGCAATGTCATCCTCTTACCTCCCATCTACGGTTCCGACCGCCTGACCATCATCGAGGGAGATGCTCTTGCCCGCCTAACAAAGTCAGCGAAAGCTTGAAACCTGCAAAATTGCAGGTTTTAATGCAGGCATAATGAAGACGCTCACCCGCCGCACCAAGACCGCCAAGGCACCCAAAGTCACCGTCGTCGCCTTTCGCTTCATTCACCGGGGGGCGACCGACTACGCCGGTTTACTCAAAACCTACCGTGCCGAGTTCCACGTCACCCAAGCGCAGCTTGTCCGCCTCACCGGCTTTTCGCCCCGTTCGGTCGCCAAGTGGAGCCAAGGTGAAACGCCTTCGCCCAAACAGGAAAAAGCCTTGGTCGAGATGGATCGTTTGTTCGACGGCCTCGCCCGCGTGATCGAACCGGCGCAAGTCGGCCGCTGGCTCACGCACCCCAATCCCGCCTTCGACGGCTCGACGCCCTTGCAGGTGGTGGAGCGCGGCGAACTGGATCGTCTCTGGCGTATGCTCTACGACCTCGAATCCGGTCAGCCGGGTTAAGTGGTGTTAGCATAAAAACGATTCCGTAAAGATGGCCGCCGCCGTCTTCACCGAGGAATTTCCCGCTGACGGGTTCTCCCCTCGCGCACTCACCGGGCGGCCTTTGTTTTTACCCTCCATCACCGCGCTGCGCCCGCACTCGGATCACCTCCGCTGGCACCGGCGGGAGCATGAGTTTGAGTGAGTAGGGGGTGGAAGTGGGATCAGGCCGAGAACCGATGTTTTTTTCAGCCGCACGCGGGGCGCACCGGATTCGGCATTCGTAATTCGTCGCAATTTTAGCACGCAGCATGCTCTTTTGCTCAGCTTGAAACTCCCGGCCACATCGCCCGATCCCAACCCGCAACCCTCGCGCGTCGTTCTATACCAAGGCGCGGGTGGCAAGGTGACGGTCAACGTCCTCTTCGCGCGGGACAACTTTTGGCTCACGCAAAAGGTCATGGCTGACCTTTTCGGGGTGAAAATCCCTGCGGTAAATAAGCACTTCAAGAACATCTTCGAGAGCGGGGAGCTGGTCCCCTCGGCAACTGTTTCCAAAATGGAAACAGTTCAAACCGAGGGCGAACGAGAGGTCGTGCGTGATGTTGAATACTACAACCTCGATGCCGTGATCGCGGTCGGCTACCGGGTAAATTCGCTCAAAGCCACGGCGAACGTCGATGGAGGTGCGGATGGGGGCCACGTCTCTTTGCTGCCGATGCTGAAGTTGAAAATCAAATCGTTGCATCCGAAATCGGTGAAGAGTTTGCGTTGTTCCGGCGTGAGGAATTTTTTATTTTATTGGAGGCGACAGTGTTGAGCTGAGCGCGGTCGGCTTCCCCTGCTGGAACGGCCGCTGGGTCGGAGGGTTTTCCTTCGAGAATCAGTTTACGCCCGTAACCATCAGTGTAGGCCTGGACTAGAATCGCGGACACCTCGGAGGCGATGGCCGCATCGAAGCCGAGACTGGGGGCGACGTAACTGATCTGGGCTTTGGCGGTGCGAACGGCATCGCCGGAGCGAAGTTCGTTCAAAAGGAGCGGGCTCTGCAAGATGATCGCGGCGTCCGCGACGATGGCGTCCCGCCGAAGGCGAAACTCCTCGTAGTCGGCGTCCCCGGAGAGCGGGTGGTCGGGGTAGTCACGGCGAAGGGCCGCACTGCGCTGGTTGACGAAGGCGAGAAAAAGGCCGGCTTCTTCGACGCTGCGGAAATTGCCGGCTTCGGCCGACCCAGCTTGAGGGGCGCTTATGCTGATTTCGTGCACCAGCGCGTTTAACCCGAAATCCGAAGTGGATCGCCGCGATCTGGCGCAATCTGCCGATCATCTGCTCGTTTGTTCACCCGCTCAATGCACGATTCAGTGCACCTCGGGATTCACGACCGACCATCTGATCCAGCTTCTTGCGCCATCTCATCGGCTCCCACCCCGGATTTCGGGGTTAATCGGGCCTTTCGCCGCCACAGGAGTGGCGGGCTCAGGCTCCGCCGCCAAAAGCGTTCGGGCGGGAACGGGAGACGCCGGGGCCCGGTGGGCAGTGAACGAAGGCGCCGGAGGGTGCGCAGCGGCGGGCGCGGTTGCGGTGCTCGCTTCTTCCGGCAAAGTACCGCGCGAGAACAGCCTCACGCCGAAGCCGAGTCCGACGGCGATAATCACCGCCGCCGCCAAACCGATGCCAATCTTGGTCGTCATGTTCATAAACGGGAAAAATGCCCGCCGTCGTCCCGGGGGAAGCCGCCGCCCCCGGTGCGGCTTAAGAATCAAATTAGGACAGGTTAAAAACGCGACGCCACGCCTAACAGATTGCTCATTAGCCAACCTCTGGCTTGCGCTGAGAGTGTGTCTCAATAACGCTTTCGCTTTATGCACCTCTTTCCTTTCTTCCGCGCCCTTGGCTTCGCCGCGCTTTGCGCCGTTTCGCCCGCGTTCGCCGCCCCGACCAAGCCCGTTGAAAAGTTCGTCGTCGCGCTCAAGCCCGACAAAAACCCCGAGGTGCTCCGAGCGGAGAAGGACCAGCTCTCCGCGTATCTGGCCGCAAAACTCGGTCGCCCGGTCGAAGTCATCATCCCGCTGTCCGCCACCGTCATCCTCGAGGGTTACGCCAACGGCACGATCGACCTCGGCTACCTTTCCGCGACCGATCTCGTAAACGCCCGCACGCGCGGCGTCGCCGAGCTGCTCCTCGCGGGCGAGTTTCCCGACGGCCGCACCGCCTACGACAGTTACTGGGTGGTGAAAAAAGACTCGCCCCACGCCTCCATCGCCGACCTGCGCGGCCAGCCGGTCGCCTTCGCCAGCCGCACCAGCACGAGCGGCTTTATCGTCCCGCTCCTCGACCTGCAAAAACGCGGTCTGCTCGGCGCGGACGCCGATCCCGCCGGCTTTTTCGGCGCGGGCAACGTGTTCTACGGCGTCGGCTACGTCTCCGCCATCGAGCGCGTGCTCCTTGGCGACGCCGAGGCCGCGGCCGTCAGCTACTACGTGCTCGACGAGGACAAACACCTCACCCTCGAGCAGCGCGGCCAGCTCCGCATGCTCCAGAAACAGGGCCCGGTCCCCAGCCACGTGCTCGCCGTGCGCGCCAGCCTCGCCCCGGCCGACACCGAGGCGCTGCGCACCGCCCTCCTCGCGCTGAACGAGCCCGCCCACACCGGCCTCCGCGACAAGGTCTTCACCACCAAACTCGTCCCCGCCGACGGCGCCGCCCACGTCGCCGCGCTCGCCGAGGGCATCGCCCTCGCCCGGAAGGCGCTCAAGCAGTGAACCGCAGTAGTGCCCTAAGCACTACGCCGCCGCCGCCCGTGCGCGGCGCGCCCCACCTCGAGCTGCGCGGCCTCGGCCTGCGGCGCGGCGACCGCTGGCTCGTGCGCGGCCTCCACGCCACCATCCCGCGCGGCGCCTTCGTCGCCGTCGTCGGCCCCTCGGGCGTCGGCAAGTCCACCTTCCTCGCCGCCCTCGCCGGGCTGCTCGCCCCGGCGGAGGGCGAGATCATCCAACGCTGCGCCCACGGCCACGCCCACCGCCCGGCCGAGCCCGAGCTCCAGCGCCGCACGGGCATGATTTTTCAAAACAACCTTCTCGCGCCCAACGCCAGCGTGCTCGCCAACACCCTCGCCGGCCGGCTCGGCCGTCACTCCGCCTGGCGCACGCTCTTCGGTTTTCCGCGCGCCGACCGCGAGGCGGCCTACCGCATCCTCTGCGACCTCGGCCTCGGCGCGCAGGTCCACCACTGGACCTGCCAGACCTCCGGCGGAGAACAGCAACGCACCGCCATCGCCCGCGCCCTCTTGCAGGAGCCCGATCTCTACCTCGCCGACGAACCCGTCTCCGCGCTCGACGCCTACCTCACCGGCCGCGTGCTCGGCCTGCTGCGCCAGGAGGCGCGCGAGCACGCCCGCACCGTGCTCTGCGTCCTGCACAACGCCGAGCTGGTCGAGCGCTTCGCCGACCTCTCGCTCAGCTTCGACCCCGCCGACCCCGCCAACTGGAAACTCCGCGAGGTGCGCCGATGAGCCGCGCCGCCCCCGCTTCCGCCGCCGCCCCGTCGAATCCGCCCCCGGCCCCGCCCGCCCAGCCGCCCCCGCCGCCGCGCATCAATGTTTTCACCGTCACGCTCGCGGCCTTCGCGCTCGCCGCGATCGCCTCCTGGCCCGCGCTGCGCGGCTCGGGGCGCGACCTCGACACCGGGGCCAACCTCGCGCGTTTCCTCGGCCACTTCCTCCCTCCCGACTGGTCCGTCTGGCGCGAGACGCTCCGCGCCCTCGGCGAGACCTTCCAGATCGCGATCCTCGCCACCGTCTTCGCCACCGTGCTCTCGCTCCCGCTCGCAGCGCTCGGCGCGCGCACGCTCGCGCCGCCCTGGCTCGTGGCGCCGGCGCGGCTGCTGATGAACTTCGCCCGCACGGTGCCGAGCCTCGTCTGGGCGCTCTTCGGCGTCGCCATCGTCGGCGCCAACCCGCTCGCGGGCGTGCTCGCGCTTACCCTCTATTCGCTCGGTTATCTCGGGAAGTTTTTCAGCGACGCCTTCGAGTCGGTTGACGCCGAGGTCGCGCGCGGCCTCTCCGCGCTCGGCGCGAACCGCGTGCAGGCCTTTCAATACGGCCTCTGGCCGCACGCGAAGCCGCTCATCGCGAGCCACGTGTTGTGGATGCTTGAATACAACCTGCGCGCCGCCTCCATCATCGGCTACGTCGGCGCGGGCGGGCTCGGCGCCCAGCTCGCGAGCTACTACGAATACTATGCCTGGGACAAAGTCGCCACGGTGCTGCTCTTCATCCTCGCGCTCGTGACCCTGCTCGACCTGCTCGGCGAGTGGGTGCGCCGCCGCATCACCCGCTCGCTCGGCGTGCGCCGCTGAACGAACGGTTGGCGCAGCCTCTCGCGCCCGCGCCTCCGCGTCTCCGTCGTGCCGGCCCCGGACGCCGGCGGCCGCGTCCCGCGCCGTAAGATATATCTTTACATTCCGGCCCTTGCGCGCCGTCGGCGCTTCGCTAATCCCGAGCCCATGAAACTCCTGCGTCTCGTCTGGTGGCCGGTGTTCATGTGCTTTCTCGCCGCCGGCTGCGGGCGCGCCCCCGACGCCGCCTCCGCTCCCGCCGTCGAGCCGTCCCGTTCCACCCCTGCCCCGAGCCCGACCCGCGCGGCCCCCTTCCGCATCCTCGCGGGCTCGGAAAACAAAGTCCTCGAACCCACCCTCGCCGACTTCTCCCGCCAGACGGGCATCCCCGTCGAGATGGTTTATCGCGGTTCGGTGGACATCATGCTGGAACTCCAGAACGGCGCGGCCGGTTACCAGGCGGTCTGGCCCGCCAGCACCCTCTGGATCGACCTCGCGGGCAACAAGGACGTGCGCGGCGCCACCAGCATCACCCGCAGCCCGGTGGTCTTCGGCATCAAGCGCTCAAGGGCCGACAAGCTCGGCCTCGTCGTCGGCCAGCCTTTGCCGCTCCGCCGCGTCATCGAGCTGACCAAGAGCGGCCAACTGCGTTTCCTGATGACCAGCCCCACCCAGTCGAACTCCGGCGCCATGGCCTACCTCGGCGGCCTCCACGCCCTCGCCGGCCGCGACGACGCCGTCACCCAGGCCGACCTCGAAAACCCCGCCCTCGCCCAGGGCATCCAGGATTTCCTCGCCGCCGTGGACCGCACCAGCGCCTCCAGCGGCTGGCTGAAAGACCTCTACGTGGGCAACCCCTTCCTCTTCGACGCCATGGTCAACTACGAGGCCACCGTCATCGAGGCCAACCTCGAGCTCGTCGCGAAGAAAGAGGAGCCCCTCATCGTCTTTTACCCCGCCGACGGCCAGGCCATCGCCGACAGCCCGCTCGCCTTCGTCGCCCGCGCCGACAACCCCCGCGAGGCCGATTTCAACACCCTCCGCGACTACCTCCTCAGCCCCGCCGTGCAGTCGCGCCTCGGCGAGCTCGGCCGCCGCACCGGCCTCGTCGGCACCGAGACCGCCTCCGCCGTTTTCCGCCCCGACTGGGGCCTCGACGCCGCCCGCATCCTGCAACCCTTCCCCCTGCCCGCCGCCCCCGTGGTGCGCAGCGCGCTAGGCCTCTATCAGACCACCTTCAAACGCCCCTCGCTCAACGCCTTGGTGCTCGATTTCAGCGGCAGCATGGAGGGCGTGGGCGAACGCCAGCTCAAGGCCGCCATGCAACTCCTGCTCGTCGAGGAGGAGGCCAACAAATACCTCCTCCGCACCGGCCGCCGCGACCTCACCTTTATCGTCCCCTTCGATGGCAAACCCCGCCCGATCCGCCACGCCGCCGGCAACGACCCCGCCCAGCTCGAAGACCTCCGCCTCTACGTCCAGCAACTCAAGGTCGGCGGCGGCACCGATATCTACGCCGGCGCTCGCGCCGCCCTCGCCGAGCTGGCCGCGAACAAGGGCGGCGAGGACTACCGGACCTCCATCATCCTCATGACCGACGGCAAGAGCGAAGGCAGCTTCGACGAGTTCAAACGCGATTGGGAAAAGAACCAGATACCCATCTTTACCATCATGTTCGGCGACGCCGATCCCGCCCAGCTCGAACGCATCTCCAAACTCACCCGAGCCCGCTCCTTCGATGGCCGCAAGGATCTCGTCGCCGCTTTCCGCGAAGCCCGCGGCTATTATTGATCTCCTCCCTCCTACCATGACCGGTCGCGGCAAATTCGTCCTCACGCTCCTCATCCTCGGGCTCGCCGGCTTCGGCGCCTACAAATGGTGGGGCCGGCTCGCGCCCGCCTCCGCGCCGCCGAGCGCCCCCGCCACCTCACCGGCGAACGCCCCCGGCTCCACGCCCGCTACTCCCTCCTCGTCGCCCGCCGCCGCAGCGCCGGTCGCCGCCCGCCCGACCGGCAAACTCGCCACCGTCCGCGGCTACGTCGGCGGCGAGAAAATGGGCCTGGTGCAAAATCCCGCCCTCACCCGCATCCTCGCCGAAAAATTCCGCATCGAGCTGCGCGCCGACCGCCGCGGCTCGGTCGAGATGGTCACCACCGAGCCGCTCGAGGGCATCGATTTCCTCTGGCCCGCCAGCCAGAACCAGAGCGAGCAATTCCGCCGCGCCAACCGCACCCGCAAGGCCGAGGAGGTCCTCTTCGTTTCCCCCATCGTCATCTACTCCTGGGATCTCGTGCAGGTCGCCCTCACCCAGGCCGGCATCGTCGCCGAGCGCGACGGCGTCCACTACATCGTGGACCTGCCCAAATTCATCGCCGCCGTCGCCGAGCGCCGCCGCTGGAGAGACCTAGGCGTGCCCGAGCTCTTCGGGTCGGTGAAGGTCACCTTCACCGACCCCGTCAAATCCAACAGCGGCGGCCAATACCTCGCCCTCGCCGGCACCGTGCTCTCCGGCGAGGACACGCTCGACCCCGCCGCCCTCGCCCGCGTCGGCCCGCGCCTGAAAGCCATGGTCGAGAGCCTCGGCTACGTGCAAAGCTCCAGCGGCGAGCTCTTCAGCCAATACCTGAAACAGGGCGTCGGCGCCTTCCCGCTCGTCGCCGGCTACGAAAACCAGCTCATCGAGTTCGCCTTCGCCAACCCCGATTTCTCCGACCAGATCAAGCGCAAGCTCCGCATCCTCTATCCCCAGCCGACCATCTGGTCCAACCACCCGATGATCGCGTTGACCGACGAGGGCCGCCGCCTGCTCGAGGCGATGAAGTCCCCCGAAGTCCAAGCCCTCGCCTGGCGCGAGCACGGCCTGCGCACCGAGCGCTCCGCCATCGACCCCGACGCCCGCACCGGCTTCTCCGCCATCCCCGCCACCATCACCGCCGTCATCCCCTCCCCGTCCCTCGAAGTCATGGAACGCCTCCTCGTCGAAACCCAGCCCACCGCCCCCACACCCTAGCCGTGTAGGGCGGGGTCGCCGCACCCCGTCGCCCGCCGTCTTGGGCGTCTCCGCACCCGCCGATCCGCCGATCCGCCGCCCGCCCGCCCGCCCTCCGCCGCCGCCGTCCGTCATTCGTCACCAAATCGCCACGCGTCCGACACCCCAGCGCCACGACCAGCGGATAACGTGTTCCGCGATGATCTCTTCCATCGTTTCCCCCTCCCAACTGCTTCGCGCAGGCGGCTTCCTGGCCACCTTCGCCCTCGCCTCCGGGCTCACCGCCCAGAGCGTTTCCTTCCAAGGCGACACCTTCACCAACCACGGCCTCGTCGGCGTGGGCCGCATCGCCGCCAACACCCTCGATTCTTTCGGCGAGACCTTCGGCTCCTTCTCCGCTTTCTATCTCGACCAGGCGACTTGGAGGCGCCAGGGCGGCAGCTACACCGGGACGCTCTATACCCAGCCCGACCGCGGCTTCAATTTGTCCGGCACCACCAACTACGCCCCTCGTTTCAACGAGCTCAGCTTCACCTTCACCCCGGCTCCCGGCGGTGCGGCGACGCAAAACCAGGTCGCCCTCTCCATCGTGAGAACCACCCGCTTCCAGGAGGCGAATGGCGCGCTGTTCACCGCGCTCGACCCCACGCCCGCCGGCACCGGTTCGCGCCCGGCCATCACCTCGCAGGCCTTGCCCCAGGCAAGCAACGGACGCCTCTCCCTCGACGCCGAAGGCATCGTGCGCCGTTCCGACGGCACGCTGTATGTGAGCGATGAATACGGTCCCTATGTTTACCGGTTCGCCGCCGACGGCACCCTCCTCTCCGTGGTCAACTCCCCGGCCGCCCTCCTTCCCCAGCGCAACGGATCCACCAACTTCTCGTCCAACAACCCCGGTGTCGGCGAGCCCGCCCCCAGCCCCGGCCAGCCCACCTCCGGCCGCCAGAACAACCAGGGCCTCGAAGGCCTCACCATCACCCCCGACGGCACCAAACTCATCGCCCTCCTCCAGTCCGCCGCCCGCCAGGATCTGAACATCGGCGGCGTGCCCGCCAGCCGCGGTAACACCCGCCTGCTGGTCTATGACCTCGCCACCGACCCGGCCAACCCGACCCTCATCGCGGAGCACGTCGTGCAGCTCCCCACCTACGCCCCCGCCAACAACACCGGCGGCTTCAACTCCGCCGTGGTCGCCGCCCAGAGCGAACTGATCGCCATCAACGACACCCAGTTCCTCCTCCTCGCCCGCGACGGCCGCGGCAACGGCCTCGACGTCGCCGGCACCGCCGTGCTCGACGAGGGCCGTTCCGACTTCCGCCAGGTCCTCCTGCTTGATATCACTGGCGCGACCAACATCGCCGGCACCGCGTTCGATAACCTCGGGGCCAGCATCGCCCCCAATGGCGTGCTCAACCCGTCGCTCACGCCCGCCACCTCGGCCGCCTTTATCGATCTCAACAACGCCATTGAGCTCGCCAAATTCTCCCTGGGCAACGGCACCCCTTTCGGGGCAAACAACCTCTCGGAAAAGTGGGAGGCGCTCGCCCTCGCCCCCACTCTCGATGCCGGCAACCCCAACGACTACTTCCTCTTCGTGGGCAACGACAACGACTTCATCACCGCCAGTGGGTTTCAGGACGGCGTCGCCTACAATGCCGGTTTCGAGAACGATAACATGATCCTCGTTTACCGCGTCACCCTGCCCACCGCGACCTTTGCCGCCATTCCCGAGCCCTCCACCTACGCCGCCCTGGGCGGCCTCGCCGCCCTCGGTCTCGCCGTCTGGCGCCGCCGCCAGAACCGCACCCAGGGCTAGCCTATCCGTCGGCGCATCGGCCCCCCCGCTCCGAGGCCGGGCGCGACCGCCGGGCGCGCCGTCCCCCCAACGCCCCTCGCCGCTTTGCGCGCGAGGGGCGTTTTCACTTTCATCGCGCGGTTTCTGATCCACCTCCGGATCAAACCCACGGGCGAGACGCCCGTGCCACATGGACCCCGCCCCGCGCCTCAGAGCCCCAGCGCTCGCTGCACCAGCCGGTTCAACTGCCGCATGCCGATTTTGTTCATCGTGCCGTCGAGCACGAGCGGCTCCACCAGGGGTGCATAACCCCGAACCGGCGAATCTTTTAACAAACGCAGGGCGGCGAGCTGGGTCGCCAGTTCGCCGCTCGCCCCGAAATCCAGACTCATACGCAAGGGCTGATTCATCAGCGTCACGCCGGGCTGGTTGAGGATGCCGCCCGAGCCGGCCAGCCGGATCTCGGGCGAACTCAGCCGCAGCTCCTTCACCTCGATCTCGCCGGCGGCGTTCCGGCCCGCCTGCACCACGATCTCGTCGTAGGGAAGATTGGACAACTTTCGCGCAAAGCCATTCGCCGCCGCCACCTGTTGCGCCCTCCGCTCGATCTCCGGATTACCCGACAGCGCGCCGAGCAGGCCCACCGCCAGCCCCAGCTCCTTGGAGCCTCCGATCCGGGTCAGCGCGTTGGTATCGAGGTTGAGCGCGCGCAGCACGCCGGCGCGGCCCGTGAGCTGCACCGCCGCCTCCGCCGTCTGCGCGGCGAGGGCCGGGTCCGCGCCCTCGCCCTTGAGGCTGGCCTGGAGCGCGTAGGTGCCCTCGACCGGCGCCGCCGCCTTGGGATTTAAGGCTCGCAGGAGCGGGCCCACCGCCACGTCCGCGCCCTTCACGTCGGCGGCGAGGGCGTAGGTCTGGCTCGCGGCGAGCCAGCGCAACCCGCCGTTCACCGCCAGGCTGCCGCCCGTGCCGAGCAGGGTGCGCACGTTGTCCAGGCTGAGCGCCTCCTCGGTCAGGGCGACGCGGCCGGCCGTATTCGTTACTTCAATACCGGGGGCGAGGACGATGCGGGCCAGGGACAACTCCAGCTCGCCGGTCACGCCCGCCCAGAGCGGTGCGGGCGCGGGCGCCGGGGTGGGGGAGGGGGCCGTCTCGGGTTTCGCCACGGGCGTGGCCGGGGTCACGGGGGCGGGCGGGAGCAGCGCGGCGAAGGCCTGGAGATCGGGCACGCTGAGGACCTGGCTGACGAGCTTGGCGACCACGTTCCAAGTGGCGCCCGCGCCGGGCGAGGCGGTGGCGCTGAGTTCGAGATCGGAAATCTGTTTCGCGCCGCCGCCGCTGAAGGTGAAGGGCAGACGCGCGACGATCACCCCGGCGGCGCTGCGCTCGACCGCGAGGTCGAGCGTCACATCGGGCAGGGTCGCGTCGGGGGCGCGCAGACCGGAGACGCGCAGTTGGCCGGAGGCGTTTTGCGCGTCGCCCGCGGAGATATCGAGGGACAGCACGGCCTGGCCGGCGGTGAGCACGGTCTGTCCGATCAGGGCGGGCTGGGCGGCGAGCGGGGCGAGTTGCGCCTTCAGCTCGATCCGGGCGAGGAGGGGCGCGGCGGGTTTCTGGGTGGCGGTGAGCTTGGCGGTCAGCAGCTCGGCCCCGGCGGCGGTGATGCGGAGCTGCCCGAGGGCGGCCTCCAGGCCGGAGGAGTTTTGGCGCACCCGCAGACCGTCTAGCTGCACCGTGTCGAAGGCGACCAGCGGCGCGTCCTTGGGCCCGTAGCGCAGGGCGGTGAGCTGGAAGGGCGCGGTGGAGTCCACCGCCACGCCGTCGCCCTCGGGGCGCACGCTCCAGGCTCCGGTGACGGGGCCGCCGAGCGCGAGCTCGGGCACGAAGAGCGCGATCCAGGCGGAGGGCACGCCGAGCAGATTTACCGCGAGCAGTTCGTCGGCCGGTCGGGCGGGCGCGAGTTTGCCGGTGGCGAGGGCGTAGGCGAAGGCCTGCTTCGCCTCGACCGCGAGGGCGGGGGCGGCGCCGGAGGCGAGGTCGAGTTTGAACGCGTTGACCCGGGCCTCGGCGGCGGACCCCTCGACGTCGAAATTCGTCACGAGCGAGATCGGGCCGAGCGCCGGCAGGCCGAGGCTTTCGAGCGAATCTACGAGGACTTTGAGCCCGCCGGAGAGTTTCGCGCTGTCGGTGCCCGCGACCGCGAGATCGCCCGCGCCGGTGACGACGAGCGTGGGCAAGGCGAAGGGCGCGACGAAGGCCGCGAGGTCGGCGTCGGTGAGGTCTATTTTCCAGCGGCCGGGCAGGCTGGCCGCGCCGGGCGCCCACTTGGTATCGAGCTCGAAGAGGGATTTCTCGGCGGCGATGAGGCGCATCGACCAGGCCTCGCCCGCGCCGTCGCGGGTGATGGTGGCCTCGGTACGCAGGGAGGCGGGCTTGGCGAGGAAGCCGCCCTTGCCGGTGGCGTCGAGGCGCAGCACGAGCGCGGAGAGCTGGCCGGCGGCATCGAGCTGGGGCAGGAGCGCGATGGTGGTGGCGACGTCGCCGAGGCGGTCGGCCTTGGCGGTGAGTTTGAGGTCGAAGCGGCCTTCCCGGCCGGCGGCGAGTCCGCCGCCGGTGAGGGTGAAATTCAGCGTCACCGGCTGAGGACCCGCGACGCGGACCACGCCGGCGAGATCGAGGCCATTGACCTCCAGACCGGCGGGTAGTTCGAGCGCCTTGAGCAGGCCGTCGAAGGGTTTGGCGGGCGCGTCGGGCTCGGCGGGCGCGTCCTTGGCGGCGGCCGCGGCGGCGACGGGATCGTAGTCGATCTCGATGTCGCGCACCACGAGCGCGCCGACCGCGATTTTGCCGCGGGCGGCGGCGATGACCGGTACGTCGGCCCGCAGCGACGGCACGGATATTTTTACGCCCGGCTGGGTGATCGTGAGGCCGGTGATCTCGGCTCCGCCGGTGCCGACCGAGACGCGCGCCACGTCGCCCTGGCCGGCGAGAGCCCGGCGGGCGGCAAAGGTCTGCACGGCGGGGGTGAGCGCCGCGATGACGACCACGAGGATTAGCACGATCGGCGCGGCGATGAGCAACAGGATGAGTTTACTACGACGGGTCATGGGCATGCGGAAAAAGGAGTTTGCGTCTGAGCAGGCCGGCAACTCGCCCCCAGGTCAAACGGCGGCGCACGAAACAAAAGCCTCCGCCCACCGCGCGACCGGGAAAACCAACGTTCGACGGTCGGAGCGCGCGCTCGACTCCCTTTCCCCCTTACTCTTTGCTACCGCGCATCGTGGATACCCTCCCCCGACCCGGTCGAATCGCTGTTTTTTTAACCACCGATAGTGCCTTGGCGAACTTCTGCCTCCAAGGCCTCAAGCGAGCCGCCGTGCATTTCAATCTCCAGTTCATCATCTACGGATCTCTTAACTACTATGATTACAGTGAAATAGGGGATAAATACCCACTACAGCAGATAGGCTACGACCCTGATCGGGTGGATGCCACGATCCTGTTTTTCCCTTATCCTCATCTGATCGAGCATTTCGCAGATTTGCATAAACGCGGGCACCCCTGCGCCCTAGCTTTTCGCAACAGCAAGGACATCCCCTATGTGACCGGTGATGACGAGTCTTGCGTCGGAGCCGTCGTGTGTCGGCTTCATCGGCACGGCCATCGACGAATCGCGTTTGCCGCAGGCTCCCCTCAAAATGCCAGCGCGGTACGGCGGATGGAAGGTTACCGCAGGGGGTTGGCGAAGGCGGGTTTGCCCTTCGATCCCGCGCTGGTCTTCGGCGAGGGTTTCGATAACGAAGGCACCTTCCTCGCCTTGCATGATTTGCTGACGCGCGGGATCCGCTTCACCGCACTGGTGGCATCATCCGACATGGGCGCCTATGGCTCGTTGCGGGCGCTGAGGTCCCATCACATCGCCGTGCCCTCACAGGTGGAGGTGGTGGGATACGACAACCGCTTCGACTCCGCCTTGTGCGATCCTCCTCTTTCCACCTTTGAGATCCCGCTGGAAGAGGTCGCCTACACCGCCGCCGCGTTTGTGGCCAGGCAGCTCCAAGGCGAAGTCGTCCCCCAGGTGACCAAGATAAAGCCCCTTTTTATCAATCGCGCCTCCACTCTCTTCACCGATTTCGACCCCTATTTGGACCACATCCCCCCGCGTCAGACGTCCGCGGCGCAACTGCCCCCCGCCCTGCGCAGCTTGCTGGAACTCATCCCCGTCGCGGGCGACATGGAGGAGATACTAGCCGCCGCCGAGAAAGTCATGACAGAAGCGGTGCGAAATGAGCTCGATCTCGCCCCGCTCGCCCAAGCCATTGGCGAGCGCATCCAAGAGATGCCCTCCGGCCCCGGACCGATCAATCAACGCAAAGTCGTCGCGGCCGCCCTGCGTTTCGCGCTTACCACCGAACGCCTGACCTGCAGCCAAGCCTCCAATTACTCGGAGAGATTCAGCGCCATGACCAATCACCTGCGCAACTTGTCTCTGAGCGACAGCAGCGAGGAAAAAATCGCCGACGTGCTCCGCCTCAACCTCGGCGCCCTCGGCTTTCAGCGCGCCGGGCTCTATCTACGCAGTCCGACCCAGGAGGGTTCCGGCGGGCACGCGGGCGTGCTCCACCACTGGGATCTGCAAAATGTCCTCCACCGGAAGCAAGACGCCGACACGCCAGACGTCCTGACCGCCGCGCTCGACCTCGCGGACCATTACCCGGTTGTTTTCATTCTCCCGCTGACCGTCAACGCCGTCGTCGTAGGCAGTTTTATTACCCATACCCACAACCGCTACCGGGTCGAACTCGGCGAGCTATTCCGACAAATCAATGGCACCCTCGGAAGCCTGGCGCTCTCCCGCGATCTCGCCCGCAGCAACGAGAAACGACACCAGTCCGAGTACCTCTACTCCTCCTTGGTGGAAAGCCTTCCGCAAATCATCGTGCGCAAGGACGCCGCCGGCCGCTTCACCTACGCCAACCCCAACTTCGCCACGCTCGTGGACCGCCCCTTGGAGTTGATCCTCGGCCGCACGGACGACGATCTTTACCCCGCCGAGCTTGCATCAAAACTACACGCGGACGACCAGCGCGTCATGGCCACCGGCGAGTCGCTGACCTACGAACGCGTGACCGAGAGGCACGGAGCCCGGCAGCATCTGCAAATCAAGAAAACCCCGCTTTTCGACCACACTGGCGCCTGTGTCGGCGTGCAGGTCGTCTTTTGGGACGTCACGCCCTTCCGTGAGACCGAGGGCCGCCTCCGCGAAACCCAGCGCGAGCTCATCGAGGTGTCCCGCCGCGCCGGCATCGCCGAGATAGCCACCGGCGTGCTGCACAACATCGGCAACGCCCTCAACAGCGTGAACGTCTCCGCCGGTGTCATCTCCGACTATGTCCGCCGCCTCAAGATCGACTCCGTCGGCAAGCTGGAACAACTGCTCGTTCGCGACACGGAACCCTGGAGCGCCACCTTCGCCAACCATCCGCGCGGGCAACAGGTCGTCGGTTTTGTCCACGTCCTGGAGGAGCAGCTGAAGTCGGGTCGTGCCCGGATTCTAGCGGAAATCGAGGCGATGCGAAACGGCGTGGAACACATCAATCACATCGTCGCCGCGCAGCAGGAATTCGCCCAGGCCTCGGGCCTCACCGAGGTTCAAGATCCCGCCGAGACGATGGAGTACGCCCTGCGCCTTTACGATGCCGAGCTGCTGCGCCACGATATCACCGTGACTCGCGATTATCGCCCCACGCCGCCCATCCGTCTGGAGCGCCACAAGGCCGTGCAAGTCCTGCTCAATCTCCTCCGCAACGCCAAGGAGTCGCTCACCCACTGCGTGCGCGTGGACAAACACATCCGCATAAGCGTGCTTAGCCCCGCCCCCGACGAGGTGCGCTTTTGCGTCACGGACAACGGCGGCGGCATCGCCCCCGAAGATTTGCCGCGCCTGTTCGCGATGGGCTTCACCACCAAAAAGGGCGGCCGCGGTTTCGGGCTGCACAACAGCGCCCTCACCGCCGCCTCCCTCGGTGGCTCGCTCCGCGCCGAAAGCCACGGGCCCGGCGCCGGCGCGACCTTCCTCTTCACCCTCCCCGCCGATCGCGGCGACGCGGCGGAGACCGCCTGAGAGCGGAGAACAAGGGCCACGAAAACCTCCCTGCGTCCCCGCGCAGGGCTACGCGAGGCGAATGGCACGGGCGTCCCGCCCTTGGGCGAACGGGCACCCTGCCCGTTCGCCGCCGATCCCATGGGCGGCACGCCCATGCCACTTTCGATCCGCTGACCTCATTTCCTTTTATAACCGAGCGCCCCGCCCGCCCGCCCGGAAAGCCAGTCCGCCTCGGCCAGACCGGGATCACTCCTCGGTCGCGCCGTAGGTGTCGGCCTCGGCGATGGCTTTGCGCAGGGTGGCGAGCGCGACGGTGTGGCGGTAGTTGGCCTCGAGGCGGTTGAGGCTCGCCTCGGTCAGGGCCTGGCGCGCCTGGAGCACGTCGAGCTGGGTGGCGGCGCCGTTGCGGTAGCGTACGTCGGCGAGGCGCAGCGCCTCCTCTGCCTGGCCGACGACCTTGCCGGCGGCCTGCGCGAGCTCGTCGGCCTCTTGCAACGAGGAGATGGCGCGGCGCACCTCGACCTCCACCGCGAGCGTCTGCTCGGCGAGGGTGAGGCGGGCCTGGTTTAACTGGGCTCGGGCCTGGGCGACGCGGCCGCGGGTGCGCGCGCCGTCGAAGATCGCCCAACTCGCCTCGACCCCGGCCACCCAGCCGTCCACCGAATCGGAGACGGAGTTGGAGAAACGCGACTTCCGCCCCTCGTATCCGCCGGTCAAATACACCTCGGGTCTGTAATCGGAGCGGGCGACGGTGACGCCCGATTCGCGCGCGCGCTCGATCTGCTCCAGGCGCCGGAGCTCGGGGCGCTTGGAGCGCGCGGCCTGCAGGGCCGACTCCAGCTCGTAGGCGGCGGGGGCGAAGACCAGCTCGCCGGTGAAGGCGGGGATCTTTTGCGTGTCGGCGAAGCTGGCGCGGTAGCCGAGCACGGCGCGGAGCTCGTCCACCGCGATGCGGAACCCGTTGCGCGCGCTGATGAGCGCGGGCTGGGCGTTGGCCAGCGCCACCTCGGCGGTGAGCACCTCGAATTGCGAGACGCTGCCGGCATCGAACCGGTTTTTCGCGTTCTGGAGCTGCTCCTGGAGCAGGGCCACGCTCTTCTCCTGCACCTCGATGCGCTCGCGATTCAGCAACACGTCGGCGTAGCGGGTGCGCACCTGGAGGAGCACGGCGTTGATCACCGCCTGGATATCGAGCGTGGCGGCCAGGCGCGTGGTGCGCGCGGCGTCAAGGGCGGCCGTGACCCCGCCGCCGCCGTAGAGGATCTGGCGCACGTAGATGCCCACGACCCAGTTTTGGTAACTGGGATCGCCGCCGCCGCCGGTGCCGGTGCCGCCGCCGACGCTCGAGCCGCCGCCGCCGTCCTCGTCGAGCGCCTTGTCGTTGCGGCTGTAGTTGCCGTCCACCGAGACGTTGGGCAGGGCCTGGGCGCGCACCTCGACGATCAGCCCCTCCTGCTCGCGCAGGCGCTCGCGCGCCTGGCGGATGGAGTAGTTGTAGCGCAGCGCATAACGCAGGCACTGATCGACGGTGAGCAGATCGGGCACCGGGTAATCTTCCGCATAGGGAAGAGGCGCCGGCGCTGCTCCGGGGACGGGCGCGGCGGGCGTGGAGGCGGCCTGGTCCGCGGCGGGCTGCGCGACGAGCGCAAGCGGGGCGGAGAACACGAGGGCGGCGGTGGCGAGGAGAACGGGACGGGACATGGGCGTGGTGTTTAAGGACGTATGTGGTGGGGGCGGAGCGCCGGGGCGCTTCAGGCGGCGGGAGCGACGCGCGCGGGGGCCTCGGGCCCGGCGTCCGGGTCGGCGCCGGGCACGCGGTGGCGGGAGTGGTCCTTGGCGATGAGCATGTAGAGCGAGGGCACGACGAAGAGCGTGAAGATCGTGCCGATGGCCATCCCGCCGACAAGCACGAGGCCGATGGAGTTGCGCGCCTCGGCGCCGGGGCCGCTGACGAGGGTGAGCGGGAAGTGGCCCGCGACCGTCGCCACCGAGGTCATGAGCACGGGGCGCAGGCGGGTGAGGGCGGACTCGCGCACGGCGGCCAGCTTGGCCTTGCCTTGTTCCTGAAGTACGTTGGCGAACTCGACGATGAGGATGCCGTTCTTCGCCACCAGGCCGACCAGGGTGACGAGGCCGACCTGCGAGTAGATGTTCATCGTGGTCGTCCAACCGCTGGTTAAGGGGAAGCTCCAGCCGGGCGGGCCGGCCGCCTTCAGCACGGTGAAGATGAGCGCGCCAAACAGCGCGAGCGGCACCGAGCCGAGCAGGATGATGAGCGGGTCGCGGAACGAGTTGAACTGCGCGGCGAGCACCAGGAAGATGAGCACCAGGGCGAGCATCATCGCGGGCAGGAATTTGCCCGACTCCTGGCGGAGCTGGCGGGACTGCCCGGCGTAGTCGAGGCGCATGCCGGGGGGCAGGATCGTGGCGGCGGCGGCTTCGAGGGCCTTCAGGCCGGCGTCGAGGGACTGGGGCGCGACGCCGGAGATTTTCACCGAGTTGAGCTGATTGAACCGGTTAAGGGTGCGCGCCTCGACCTGGCGCTCGATCCGGGCGAAGGTAGAGAGCGGCACGAGCTGGCCCTCGGGGCCGCGCACGTAGATCTGGTCGAGCTGCTCGGGGTTGAGGCGGCCGGCGCGCTCGATCTGGGGGATGACCTTATAGCTGCGTCCGTCGATGTTGAAGCGATTCACGAAGGCGCCGCCGAGCGCCGCGCCGAGGTCGGCGCCGACATCCTGCAGGCTCAGGCCGAGCGCGGCGGCCTTGTCGCGGTCGATGATGATCTCCGCCTTGGCCTGGTCGAACTTCACGTCCGTATCCATGAAGGCGAACTGCCCGCTCTTCATCGCCTCGGCCATCACTTCCTGCGCGAGGCGGAGGAGTTCCTGGTGGTTCTGCGTGCCGGCGATGACGAACTCGACCGGCAACTGGCCCGCGCTGGGCAGCGGGTCGGGCAGGAAGGCCGGATGCTGGATGCCGGTGATGCCGCCGAGGCCGGCGGTGACCTCGGGCTCGATTTCAAAAATGCTGCGCGTGCGCTCGCTCCAGGGCTTGGTCAACAAACCACCGAAGCCGAAGCCGGTGCCGGTGATCTGGAAAACATGGGCTCGCTCCGGGACGGCCATGAACACGTCGGTCGCCTTCTGCGAATAGTAGGTGGCCTGCTCGAGGGTGGCGTTGGCCGGCGGGAACAGGATGCCGAAGACGACGCCCTGGTCCTCCTTCGGGGCGAGTTCGGGCGGGGAAAACAGATACATCGGCACGCAGAACAGCGAGAGGACGATCCAGATGGTGTAGACGTAGGGACGGGCCGCGAGCGTGCCGTCGAGCATGCGGGCGTAGCGTTTGCGCAGGGCGTCGAAGCGACGCGTCACCCAGCCGGAAAAACCCTTCTCGTCGTCGCCTTTGCGCAGCAGGCGCGAGCCGAGCATGGGCGAAAGGGTCAACGCCACGATGCCGGAGATGCCGACCGCGCCGGCCAGGGTAAAGGCGAACTCGCGGAACAGCGCGCCGGTGAGGCCACCCTGGAAACCCACCGGCGCGTAAACCGCGACCAGCGTGATCGTCATGGCGATGACGGGGCCGATCAGCTCGCGCGCGCCGATGAGCGCGGCGTCGATCGGGGTGCGGCCCTCGCGCAGATGACGCTCGATGTTCTCCACCACGACGATGGCGTCGTCCACCACCAGTCCCACCGCGAGCACGATGGCCAGCAGGGTGAGCAGGTTGAGCGAGAAGCCGAAGAGCTGCATGAGGAACACCGCGCCGATGAGCGACACCGGGATGGCGATGAGCGGCACGAGCGCGGAGCGCACCGAGCCGAGGAAAAGGAAGATCACGACGCCGACGATGAGCACGGTCTCGACGAGGGTTTTGCCGACCTCGTGGATGGCGCTGTCGATGTAGGTGGTGGAGTCGTACGCGATGCGCGCCTGCATGCCGGTGGGCAGCTCTGCCTGGAGCGTCTCGATGACCTCGCGGACGCTGGCGATCACATCGAGCGAGTTGGCGTTTGGCATCACCCACACGCCCATGAACACGGCCTTCTCGCCGGAGAAACGCACGTCCTCCTCGTAGTTTTCCGCGCCCAGCACGACGTCGGCGACGTCGGAGAGACGCACCAGGGTGTCGCCGTTTTGCAGCACCGGGAGCTGCTTGAACTCCTCGACCGACTGGAGGTCGGTGTTGGCCGTGAGGTTGAGCTGCATGAGGCCGCCCTTGGTGGCGCCGACGGCGGAGAGGTAATTGTTCTCCGAAAGGCTGTTGCGAATGTCGGCGGGCGAGAGGCCGTAGGCGGCGAGACGCTCGGGCTTCAGCCACGCGCGGATGGCGAAAGTCTGGCCGCCGAGGATGTCTGCGCGCTGCACGCCGGGCAGCGAGGAGAGGCGCGGCTGGACCACGCGGATGAGGTAGTCGTTGACTTGGTTTTCCTCGAGGATGTCGGAGCCGAAACTCAGATACATCGAGGCGATCTGGGCGTCGGCGGCCTCGATGTTGATGATCGGCACCTCGGCCTCGGGCGGCAGATCGCCGCGCACCTGATCGACCTTTGAGCTGATCTCGGCCAGCGCGGTATTGGCGTCATGGTTGAGCTTGAGGATGACCTTGATACTCGAGAGCCCCTGCGAAGAGGTGGACTCGAGGTAGTCGATGCCATCCGAGGCGGCGATCACGCGCTCCATCGGCGTGGTGATGAAGCCGCGCACGAGGTCGGCGTCGGCCCCGATGTAGGCGGTGTTGACCGTGATGGTGGCGCGCTCGAGGCGCGGATACTGGCGGACGGTGAGCGAGCTGATCGCCTGGAGGCCGCCGATGATGATGACGAGGTTGACCACGATGGCCAACACGGGACGGCGGACGAAGATGTCGGTGAATTTCATGCGTAGGGCGCGCGGGGGCGCGACGGGCGGGTGGGCTTAGCGATTCGCGGGCGTGGGCGTGAGCGAGGCGGGGGGCTGCATCTTGTCGTCGATGCTGATCGGCGCGTTGTTCATGAGTTTGAAGGCGCCCGCGCTCACCACGCGGGTGCCTACGCCGATGCCATCGGCGACGGCGATGAAGTCGCCGCGCGCGCCGCCGAGCCGGATGAACTGCTGGCGCGCGGTGGTCTTGCCGTCCTTTTCCTCCACCACGTAAACCGAGTCGCCGAAAGGCGCGTAAACGATGGCGGTGGCCGGCACGACGACGACCTTGCGCACCGTGGGCTGCACGAGGGTGACCTCGGCGAACATGCCGGGACGCAGTTTCTCGTCGGGATTGGCGAGCGTGCCCTGGACCCGGACATTGCGGGTCACGGCGTCGACCTGGGGATTGATCGCGGTGACCTTGCCTTCAAAGGGCTCGGCGAGGCCCTCGAGTTTCACCCGCAAGGTCTGGCCCACCGCGAGGGCCGCGATGCGCTGCTGCGGCAGGTTAAAGTCGATGAAGATCGGGTTCAGCGCCTGGAGCGGGATCACCTGCGCGCCGGGGGCGAGGGTCTGGCCGAGGTTTACCATGCGGATGCCCACGCGACCGGCGAAGGGCGCGCGGATGGTCTTTTTGGCGAGCTGGGCCTTGATGTTGGCGACCTCGGCGGCGGCGCCCTTGGCGGTGGCATCGGAGGAATCGAACTCGGATTGGGAGATGGTATTTTCTCCAAGCAACGTCTTCGAGCGCTCCAACTGGAGTTGCGAAAGTTTCAGGTTCGCCTCGGTGGCGGCGAGCTGGGCCTCCTCGGCGGAAGTGTCGAAGCGCACGAGCATCGCGCCCTTCTCGACCGCCGCGCCGTTCTCGACCCCGATCTCGACGATGGTGCCGCCGAGCTCGGCCGAGAGCGTCACGCCCTGCACCGCCTGGAGCGAGCCGACGGACTGGATGGTATCCTCCCATTCCTGCTCCACCGCGACGAAGGTGGCCACGGGACTCGGGGGCATGCCGCCCTCCTCCATCGCCTTGCCCATCGCGATGAGCGAACTGATTTGCAGGAACTTGATGACGATGATCGGGCCAAGAATGACCACGAGGATGAGGCCGGTGAGGCTGAGTTTTTTAAACATAACGAGATAGGATTTCGGAAAGGGTGTTCGGAAGGGGAAAAATCAAGTGTGCGCGTGACCTTGCACGGTCGGGCCGGCGGGAAAAGACTCGGAGGCCTGGGCGGCGATCTTGCCCAACAAACGCACCAGCGTGCGGCGTTCGGCTTCGGTCAACGCACTCATTAACAGGCTGATGCGGCGAAAATGCTCGGGTAGCATCTTTTCCAGAAACGCGGTGCCCGCCGGCGTGAGCTCCACCGATAACATGCGACGATCCGCCGTATCCGGAGAGCGCGTGACCATGCCCGCGCGCTCCAAGGTATCGATCAACCCCGTCATCGTGGCACGGGTGACGCCGGCCTGCTCGGCGAGCAAAGCAGGGGTGAAACTCGTCATCTGCCCGGAGGTTTTATCATACAGGAGCATCAAAACGGTAAACCTCCCCTGGCTGACGCCCTGGGCTTGGAAGTGCGCATCGGTCACGCGGAAGGCCTCGTCGCCCGTGCGAAGCAAATGCAAAAAAACCTCGCACGCAGATGGTTCGAGCACCGGGAAGTGTTGGGCGCATTCGAGCAGACACTCGTAGCGGGGGAGATCTTTTAAGTGGAGATGGGGCATGCCGGGATCGTAAAGAAGCGAATAATTAGGCCACTAATGATTAGGTGCCTAACTGTTTTATCAAGCACCATGTCCATCGAGGCTTAGTCAAACTACGTAAAAACCAGAGTGGTGTGCCCGGCGGGACTCGAACCCACGACCAGCCGCTTAGAAGGCGGCTGCTCTATCCAGCTGAGCTACGGGCACAAACCACTGATTATTAACGACTCGAATCCCATCTCCCGTGTTCTGGTTCACGACGCCCTACACGGTTTCCACGACGGAAACGCATTTCGAGAGCCTGTGACCGAACACCAAAAACAGGGAAAAGAACCGGACTTCGGCACGGTCATGACGCCGATGTGACGCGCAACTACGCCCGCTTCGCGGCCGGCGGCAAGACTGGCTTTGCGGGTATTCATGCGAGGCGCGTGGCTTGTCGGCATCGCCGCCCCCGTGTTTGCCGTGCAGCGTCGTCGCCGCGGCGCCTCCCCGCCGGAATCGCATGCGGACCCCGGCGCCAACCGTGTCCCTTACCCCACCCCACACCCCGCCTGGGTCACACCGTTCCCCGCCGACAGTGAACGCGTTCACTCTCCCGCGTATTATGCCACCGCTCCGGCCCATGAAGCGTTCAAGCATGCCCCCCATCCCCTCCGCCGTTGCCCAGCCGTTCGGCACTTGTCCGTGTCGTCACCCCAGCGGCCTCCGCG
>JBBRHC010000012.1:0-23550 GCA_038223295.1 Opitutales bacterium | reverse complement strand
GGGGTCGCCCGCAGTCGCGACCGGTCATTCAGACCACTCCACGCAATCCTCTCAATCTTTCGCGTTTAGACGTGAAAAAACCGCTGGAGACGTTTCCAGCGGTTTTTACAAAATGGAGCGGGCGAAGAGACTCGAACTCTCGACGTCCACCTTGGCAAGGTGGTGCTCTACCAACTGAGCTACGCCTGCGTGAGAGATGCGGAGAAAAGACCGTGCGGGGTTTCCGTCAATAGGTTTCTCAGGAATCCGCGAAAAATATTCATCACATGCTCTCCAGCTCAAAAACCAACTGGTTGCGCACCTGCACGGGGAGCGGCACCACGCCGGCCTTGATCAGCGCGGGCGCGGTCTCGTCGGCCAAGAGGTGGCGCAACACGAAATTGAGGGGCTTCGCCGCGCCTTTGCGAAACACCAAATAGACCGGCAGGCGTAGCGGGTAGTCACCCGAGTGCAGGTTTTCGGAGGTCGGTCCGTAGGCCACCTCACCCGCCCCTTTGCCGATCAGCAGGACTTTCATCCCGCTGGTCTCGGCGGGCGGCGCGCCGAGCAACGCGATGCCGCCTTCTTCGCTGCTGATGCGCTCGATCGCCTGGGCCGGCGCGTCGAACATCTCCACCGTCGGCTTAAGCTCGGGCGTTTGCAGCACGCCATACCGGAACAGGTCGATCGCGAGCCCTGCGCGCCGCGAAGTCGCGACCGGCGTGATGCCGCGCACGCCCCAGTTCCCCGTCACCCCGATTTCGCTCCAACGCTTAAAGTTGTTCAACTCGCTGGCGCCAAACACAGCCGCGAGCTGGGAATAGGTGAGCTGGGTCAAGGGCACGCTGGCCGGCACCACGATGACGGCGGTCATGTAGCCGATGACCGAGCTGCTGAATTCGGGGCCGGGCCTGGCGTCACCGCTGGCGAAAACCAGCAGGCCAAAATCGGCCGCATCCGACTTCAGCGCCTCGATGCCGAGACGGCTGCCCTTCAAAGCGAGCGAGAATTCAACATCGTTTTGCGTCGCGCAGGCCTTCAGCTCCGCGCCGATCGAATCCGCCACCAGATCCGACCCGACCATGCGGATGGGAGCGGCGGAGATCGCGCAGCACGGGACAAGGAGCAAGCCGAGCAGGGTGACAAGTCGGGTCATAGGGAATGCCGTGGTGCCCGCTGCGTCTTGCGCAGGCAAACGCAAACCCGCGCCGGCGGTCGGGCGCGCCCGCGCGGGGTAAAATCAACGCGTCCCGCGACTCGCCGGATCGGTGTAAACGTAGCCGCGGGCCAGCGCCGCGTAGGCCTCCACCTGGGCGTCTTGCCACATCTCGTCGCGCCCGAGCTCGGCCGCGAGCAGTCGCGCCACCGCCGGAGCCGCGACGATGGAGGCGGCGGCGTCCATCAACAGCGCGCGCGTGCGGCGCGCCAGCACATCCTCGACCGTGCGCGCCATCTCCTCGCGCGCGTGCCACACCACCTCGGCCGCCTGATACGGCAGAGCGGGATGCAGGTGCGCGCCCAACGCGGGATCGCGGTGGATCAAGGCCAGGATGGCGCGCGCATCCGAACCGTACACGCGCAGGTTCGGCTCGGCGAAAAGTTCCAGCGGCGCCGCCCGCGTCGCGCCGTGGATCGTCAGTTCGGCGGTCGGGCAACGGCGGTTATCCAGGCCGGCGACAGTCTCGGCCTGGTCGATCACGTCCTCGGCCATCTTGCGGTAGGTGGTCCACTTGCCGCCCGTGATGGTGAGGAGACCGCTCTCGCCGATCACGATGGTGTGGTCGCGCGAGAGGGCGGCGGTCTCGCCGCCGCCGCCCGCGCCGCCGCCGGGTTTCACCAGCGGACGCAGGCCGGCGAAAATGCTCAACACGTCCGCCCCGGTCGGGTCGGTGCGCAGGTATTTGCGGGCGTGCTCGAGCACGAACTCGCGCTCCTCGTCGAGCGCGCGCGGCTCCAGGCTGCGCGTGGCGAGCGGGGTATCGGTCGTGCCCACCACGACGCGGTCGTGCCAGGGCACGGCGAAGAGCACGCGGCCGTCGGCGGTCCTGGGCACCATGATGGCGGCGTCGCCGGGGAGGAAACGCTTTGGCAGCACCAGGTGGATGCCCTGGCTGACGCTCACCAGCTCGCGCGCGGCGGGCTCGTCCATACGGCGTAGTGCATCCACGAATACGCCGGTGGCGTTGATGACGGCGCGGGCGCGCACCTCGAGCTGCGCGCCGCTCTCGCCGTCGGTCACGAGCACGCCGGCGATGGCTCCGTCCTCCTTGATCAGACCGTTGCAACGGCAGTGGTTGACCATGGCCGCGCCGAGCGCGTAGGCGGTCTGGGCGAGGTTGATGGCGAGGCGGGCGTCGTCGAACTGGCCGTCGTGGTAGATGACGCCGCCGAGCAGGTTTGCGTCCTCGATGGCGGGGATGATCCGCAGCGTCTCCTCGCGGTCGAGCACGCGCGAGGGAGCGAGGCCGAGTTTGCCGGCGAGCTGGTCGTAGACCTTCATGCCGATGCCGTAAAACGGGCCTTCCCACCACGAGTAACTGGGGATGACGAAGGCCTGCTCGCGCACGAGGTGGGGAGCGTTGTGCGCCAGGCGACCGCGCTCGCGCAGAGCCTCGAGCACGAGGGAGATGTTGCCCTGCTTCAGATAACGCACGCCGCCGTGCACGAGTTTCGTGGAGCGGCTCGAGGTGCCTTTCGCAAAGTCGTCCTGCTCGAACAAGGCCACGCGGTGGCCGCGCGCCGCCGCGTCCACCGCCGCGCCCAGCCCGGTGGCGCCTCCGCCGATGATGACCAGGTCAAAGGGCTCGGGGGCGGTGGAGCGAACACGGTCTAGCGAGACGGAGCGGTTCATGAAGGGGTAAGACTAAACGATGTGGCGGAGCGCGAAGGTAAGGGGTGCGACCGGCCCTAAGCTCGGGGCGTTTCCCAGCCTTTGGCGCGTTCGAGGGCGCGTTCCCACCCGTCGCGGAGGGCGCGCATGGCGGCGGGGGCGCGACGCGGTCGGAAAACCGTGTCGGCGTGCCAGTGGTGGGCGAGGTCTTCGCGGCTCGACCAGAAGCCGGTCGCGAGGCCGGCGAGGTAGGCCGCGCCGAGCGCGGTGGTCTCGACGCAGCGCGGGCGCACGACGTCGGCGCCGAGCAGGTCGGCCTGAAACCGGAGCAGGGGCTGGCTGCGCGAGGCGCCGCCATCGACGCGGAGTTCGCGGAGGGCGAGGCCGCTGTCTTTTTCCATGCAGGCGATGAGATCGGCGCTTTGAAACGCGATGGCCTCCAACGCCGCCCGGCATATCTGCGCGCGCCCCGTGCCGCGCGTGATGCCCACCATCGCGCCGCGCGCGTAGGGGTCCCAGTGCGGCGCGCCCAGCCCGGCGAAGGCCGGCACGAGAAACAATCCGCCCGCGTCGGGCACGGAGGCGGCGAGGCGGTCGAGCTCCTGCGCGTCGCGCACGAGCTGGAGTTCGTCGCGCAGCCACTGGATGACCGCGCCTCCGATGAAGACCGAGCCCTCGAGCGCGTAGTCGGTTTTGCCGCCGATGCGCCACGCGATGGTGGTGAGCAGATCATGGGTCGAGGGCACGGGCTCGCGCCCGGTGTTCATCAGCAGGAAACAGCCCGTGCCATAGGTGTTCTTGGCCATGCCGGGCGCGAAGCAGGCCTGGCCAAAAAGCGCGGCGTGTTGATCGCCCGCCATGCCCGCGATGGGCGCGCCGGCCGGGTGCAGGTTGCGATCCACGTGCCCGAAGACCTCGGAACACGATTTGATCTCCGGGAGCATCGCGCGCGGGACGCCGAAGAGTTTCAACAGCTCCTCGTCCCAGTCGCCCGTGCGCAGGTTGCAGAGCAGGGTGCGCGACGCGTTGGTGACGTCGGTCACGTGTACGCGCCGGCCCGTGAGCTGCCAGACCAGCCACGTATCGACCGTGCCGAAAAGCAGTCGGCCCGCCTCGGCGCGCGCGCGGGCGCCGGCCACGTTGTCCAGTATCCAGCGTAGTTTCGTGGCCGAGAAATACGGGTCGAGGCGCAGCCCCGTGCGCGCGGTCACGAAGGGCTCCGCGCCGTCGCGCTTGAGCCGCGCGCAGTGGTCGGCGGTGCGGCGATCCTGCCACACGATGGCCGGGTGGATGGGTTGGCCCGTCTCGCGATCCCAGACCAGCGTGGTCTCGCGTTGATTGGTCACGCCCACGGCGGCGATGTCGTCGCCCGAGAGGTTGGCGCGCGACAGCGCCTCGGCGGCGGTGGCGCTCTGGCTCGCCCAGATCTCCATCGGATCGTGCTCCACCCAGCCGGGCTGCGGATAGCTCTGGGGAAACTCTTTCCGCGCGGCGGCCACCACGCCGCCCGCGTGGTCAAACACGATGGCGCGCGAGCTGGTGGTGCCTTGATCGAGGGCTAGGACGTAGCGGGGGCGGATCATAAGGGGATCAGAAGTGGGTCAAGGGGTGCTCGGGTGCTAAACGGGTGAGGCGTCGGCAGAACCAGTGCAAACCGCTCGCAGGCCATGACCGTCGCTCGTGCGCCGCGCCTCCGATGCCCACACGTTGTCACGTTATCGGGCGGCGGCAAGGCGGTCCGTTTTGTCTTTTGCGTCGCGAACCGGCTTCCCCCTTGAGCGGCGGCACGGCTCCCGCTCAGCTTGGTCCGCATGTCGCAGACCTTCGCCCGCTCCGTCTTCGTCTTCACGCTCCTCTTTTTCGCCGCGTTTTTCTTCTGGCCCATCTTCCAGATTTTGCGCGGCGGCTTTATCGACGCCGACGGCCATTTCACCCTGCGCACCTTCGCCGCCCTGCTCGCCGACCCGCTCTACCGCGAGGGTTTGCTCAACTCCTTCCTGCTCGGCCTCGCCACCACCGTCATCGCCCTGGCCATCGCCGTGCCGCTGGCGTTTATCAGCGACCGTTTCCAATTCCCCGGCAAGACCGCCCTGGCCTCGGTCGTGCTCATCCCGATGATCCTGCCGCCCTTCGTCGGCGCCATCGGCATCAAACAAATCTTCGGCCAATACGGCGCGCTCAACGCCCTCCTCATCCAGCTCGGCCTACGCCCCGAAGGTTGGACCTACGATTGGTTCGCCATCGCGCCCTTCTGGGGCATCGCCGCCGTCAGCGCGCTCTCGCTCTACCCCATCATCTACCTGAACTGCGCCGCCGCCCTCGGCAACGTCGATCCCGCCATGGAGGAGGCCGCGGAAAACCTCGGCTGCACCGGCCTGCGCCGCTTCCGCCGCATCACCCTCCCGCTCATCAAACCGGGCCTCTTCGCCGGCGGCACCATCGTTTTCATCGCCGGCTTCACTGAGCTCGGCGTGCCGCTGATCTTCGACTATTCACGCGTCACCTCCGTGCAGATCTTCTACGGCCTCAAGGATATCGGCGGCAACCCCGCGCCGTATGCGCTCGTCACTCTGCTGCTCCTGAGCACCGTCGCCCTCTACGCGGTCGGCAAGGGCCTCTTCGGCCGCCAGGCCTACGCCATGATGGCCAAGGCCTCCTCGACCGGCGGCGCGCGCCCGCTCTCCACCGGCCCCGCCCTGCTTTGCACCGCGCTCTTCGGCGGCGTCACCGCCCTCGCCGTGCTGCCCCACGTCGGCGTCGTGTTGATGGCCTTCGCGACCGACTGGTATGCCAATATCCTCCCGAGCGGCTTCACTTTGCATAACTTTGAACTCGCGCTCGGCCATCCGCTGACCGTCTCGGCCATTTCCAACTCCCTCAAATTCGCCGCCGCCAGCACCGTCATCGACGTGATCCTCGGCATCGCCATCGCCTACGTGATCGTGCGCTCGAAGCTCCCCTACCGCGGCGTGCTCGACGTGCTCGCCATGCTCCCGCTCGCCGTGCCCGGCATCGTCATCGCCTTCGGCTACCTCGCCATGAGCCAGGAGGGCCGCGCCTTCGCCTTCCTCAATCCCGTCGAAAACCCCACCATTCTCCTCATCATCGCCTACTCCGTGCGCCGCCTGCCCTACGTCGTGCGGTCCGCCGTCGCCGGTTTCCAGCAGACCAGCGAGACCCTGGAGGAGGCCGCGCAAAACCTCGGCTGCCCGCCCCTGCGCGCCCTGCGCAAGATCACCCTCCCCCTCATCGCCGCCAACCTCATCGCGGGCGGCCTGCTCGCCTTCGCCTTCGCGATGCTGGAGGTCTCCGACTCCCTCATCCTCGCGCAAAAACAGGCCTTCTACCCCATCACCAAGGCCATCCTCGAACTTTTCCAGCTCCTCGGCGACGGCCAGTTCATCGCCAGCGCCCTGGGCGTTTGGGCCATGGCTTTCCTCGGAATCTGCATCGTCGGGCTCAGCCTCGTCCTCGGCAAAAAACTCGGCGCAATCTTCCGCGTCTAAATTCATATCAACGAATTCATATTCGTTGATGCATTAATCTCGCCGCCGCGAAGCCGCGCCGCCTACTTACCCCCTTCTCGTACTATCCCGCCTGCCTCGCCCCTCGATCCGTCTCCCTCGCCCTTCGCCCCTCACCCTTCCCCCATGCCCGCCCTGTCCGCCCGCGCCGACCGTCCCATCTCCGCCCTTTTCGCCGAAAACCGCCCGCTGCGTTCCCTGGAGTTTTTCCCGCCTCGGGACGACGCCGGCGTCATCGCACTCCGCGCCGCCGCCACTGCGCTCCGGCGCATCCCCTGGGATTTCGTGTCCGTCACCTACGGCGCCGGCGGCACCACCCGCGACCGCACCGCCCAGGTCAGCGCCCTGCTCAAGGACGAACTCGGCTTCACCGTCATGCCCCACCTCACCTGCGTCGGCCACAGCCGCGCCGAGCTGGAGACCATCGCCGACCGCCTCTTCGCCGACGGCTATCGCAACATCATGACCCTCCGCGGCGACGCGCCCAAAGGCCTCGCCACCTTCACCCCCGCGCCTGATGGCCTGCGCTACGCCAGCGAGCTCGTCGCCCTTCTCCAGGCCCGCCACCCCGACTTTTGCCTCGGTGTCGGCGCCTACCCCGAAAAACACCCCGAAGCCGTCTCCCTCGACGCCGATCTCGACGCCCTCAAGCGCAAGGTCGACGCCGGAGCCGCCTTCGTCACCACCCAGCTCTTTTTCGACAACACCCTTTACCACCGCTTCGTGGAAAAATGCCACGCGCGCGGCATCACCCTCCCCATCGTGCCCGGCATCATGCCCGTGCTCTCGGTGAAGCAGATCCAGCGCATCGCCACCCTCTCCGGCTCCGTCCTGCCCGCCCCCCTCACCCGCCGCCTGGAAGTCGCCAGCGAAGACCCCGACGTCGTCGAGTTCATCGGCATCGACTGGGCCCTCGACCAGATCCGCGATCTGCTCGCGCGCGGCGCTCCCGGTTACCACCTCTACATCCTCAACCGCGCCCGCAGCGCCCTCGCCCTCGCCGCCGGCCTCGCCGCGTAGGCCGCCCGCTGGCGGGCGCTTCTTCTCACCCGCCGGCCAGCACCACCCGGAATCCCGCCTCGCGCAACACGCGCGCCACCGTCTCGCGCTGGTCGCCCTGGATCTCGATTTCGCCGTCCTTCACCGTCCCGCCGCAGCCCGCCGACGCGCGCATTTTTTTGCACAGCGCCTCCTTCTCCGGCAGCCCGATCCCGATAAAATTCCGCGCCACCGTCACCGTCTTGCCCCCGCGCCCGGCCGTCGTGCGCAACACATCCACCCGCCCGCGATTTTTCCCGCCTTCCTCCGTCGCGCCCCTGCCGCCCCCGGTCTCGCCGGGCCCCGGCCCGGCCTTCGCCTTGACCGCCCCCGCCGGCACATTCGGCAAATTTCCCAGCCCGCCCAGCGCCGCGCCGAACGGGTTTTGCCCCAGGCCCGCGCCGCCATCCGTCACCACTTTTCCCTTCTCCGGCCGACTCATCGACCGCCCTCCGCCGCCGTTTCCGCGCCCGGCCGCGCCGCTCGCCCGCCACACGCGCCGACCGGGATATCGCTCGCGCCGCCCAGGAACATCGCCGCCTTGGCATAGCTCCTACGTTCCAGAAAATGAAGCAGTTGCGGATGCAGCGTCATGCGTCCGCGCGCCGCCAGATCATCCAGCCGCGCCATCTCGGACGCGACGACTTGTCCATTAGAATTTTTAATCGCATCCAAGAGTGCGATAAGGGCGGCTTTGATCTCAGTTTCCATACGGTCGTATTCGATTATTTAACGTCATAGTGCCAGACGTTTAGCAAAACTCAAACCTGCGCCCCCCTTCCCTTCCTCCCTTGAGCGGTGTCGAAACTTGCGTAAGGGTTTTCCTTTTCACGTCCCTTCCCACCCACGCCACGCACCGCTTTCGCCCCTCCCCGTCCCGCGCCCCCTTTTCGCTCAAAACCCTCCATGAACTCCGTCCCTCTCGCCGCTCGCGACAACTCCGACCTTATCGAGGCCGCCTACGCCCAGTGGCTCGATAATCCCGACTCCGTCGATCCCACCTGGCGCGCGTTTTTCCAAGGTTTCACCCTCGGCAACTCCACCTCCGCCCCCGGCGCCAAGCCCACCGCCTCCGCCGTCTCCGCCGCCGGCGTGCGTGTCGTCGATTCCTACAAGCAGGCCCAGATTATCCGCTACATCAACGCTCACCGTTCCCACGGCCACCTCGAAGCCCACCTCGACCCGCTCGGCGAAAAACCCGCCGCCCACCCCAAGCTCACCCTCGCCCACTTCGGCCTCGACGAGACCGACCTCGACGAGAGCTTCACCCTCACCAACTTCCAGGGCGGCGGGCAAAAAAAACTCCGCGACATCGTCTCTTCCCTCAAACGCACCTACTGCGGCTCCATCGGCGTCGAGTTCATGCACGTGCAAGACCACGACGCCCGCGAGTGGCTGCAACGTCGCATGGAGTCGGTCGCCAATACCCCCTCCTACACCAAGTTCCAACAGACCCGCATCCTTCGTCGCATCCACAAGGCCGAACTCTTCGAGAAGTTCCTCCACACCAAGTTCTCCGGCCAGAAACGTTTCTCCCTCGAAGGCGCCGAGACCATGATCGCCGCGCTCGATACCATCATCGAGCACTGCGCCGATATCGGCGTCGAAGAGATCGTCATGGGCATGGCCCACCGCGGTCGCCTCAGCGTGCTCACCAACATCCTGCGCAAGCCCTTCGACATCCTCTTCGAGCAGTTCTCCGAGAACTACATCCCCCACACCGTCGCCGGCGACGGCGACGTGAAGTACCACCTCGGCTACGAGTCCGTGCTCACCACCAGCCGGGGCAAGACCGTCGAGGTCCGCCTCGCCGCCAACCCCTCCCACCTCGAGATCGTCAACCCCGTGGTCGAGGGCAAGGCCCGCGCCCGCCAGCGCATCCGCGGCGATACCGAGCGCAAACGCGTCTGCCCCCTGCTCATCCACGGCGACGCCGCCTTCGCCGGCCAAGGCGTGGTCGCCGAGACGCTCAACTTCTCCCAGCTCCCCGGCTACCGCACCGGCGGCTCGCTCCACTTCGTCATCAACAACCAGATCGGCTTCACCACCCTGCCCGCCGACGCCCGGAGCACGCGTTACTGCACCGACGTCGCCAAGATGATCGAGGCACCCATCTTCCACGTGAACGGCGACGACCCCGAGGCCGTCTGTTTCGTCACGAGCCTCGCCCTCGAGTTCCGCTGCCTCTTCCAGCGCGACGCCGTGGTGGACATGTACTGCTACCGCAAACACGGCCACAACGAGGCCGACGAGCCCGCCTTCACCCAGCCCACGCTCTACAAGATCGTCGCCGCCCACGCGCAAATTTCCGCTCTCTACACCGCCCGCCTCATCGCTGCCGGCACCCACACCCAGGCCGACTCCGACGCCATCAAGGACGAGTATTCCGCCGCCATGGAGGCCTCGCTCGAGAAGGCCAAACAGGCCGAGATCAAACGCAAATCCGTCGGCGAAAAGGGTAATCCCTTCCGCGAGTCCAACGCCGTTTTCCAGGCTGGGTATTCCCACGCCCCGCTCCCCACCGGCGTCTCCGGCGAGCTCCTCCAGACCGTGGTCAAAGGCCTCACCACCCTGCCCGCCAACTTCACCGCCAACAGCAAGATCAAGCGCCTGCTCGAGCAGCGCGCCGCCATCCTCACCGGTGGCCCCATCGACTGGGGCATGGGCGAGACCCTCGCCTTCGGCACCCTCCTCGCCGAGGGCACCCCCGTCCGCCTCTCCGGCCAGGATTGCGAACGCGGCACCTTCTCCCACCGCCACGCCGTCCTCTACGACACCGAGACCCGCGAGAAATACGTCCCCCTCCTCAACCTCCAGGAAAACCAGGCCAAGTTCTGCGTTTACAACTCCCTCCTCTCCGAAGCCGCCGTCCTTGGCTTCGACTACGGTTACTCCCTCGACTACCCCCAGATGCTCTGCATCTGGGAGGCCCAGTTCGGCGACTTCGTCAACGGCGCCCAGGTCGTCATCGACCAGTTCATCGTCTCCGGCGAGTCCAAGTGGCAGCGCGTTTCCGGCATCGTTCTCCTCCTCCCCCACGGCTACGAGGGCCAGGGCCCCGAGCACAGCAGCGCCCGCCTAGAGCGTTTTCTCCAACTCTGCGCCGAGGACAACATCCAGGTGGTCAACCTCACCACCCCCGCCAACTACTTCCACGCCCTCCGCCGCCAGATGAAAAGCGAGCTGCGCAAGCCCCTCGTCGTCATGGCCCCCAAGAGCCTGCTCCGCCACCCACTCGCCGTCTCGAAGCTTGAGGACTTCACCACCGGCTCCTTCCAGGCCATCATCCCCGACGTCCTCCTGCCCGAGCCCGCCCAGGCCAAACGCGTCATCCTCTGCTCCGGCAAGGTCTACTACGACCTGCACCACTACCGCGTCACCAACGGCATCGAGGACACCGCCCTCATCCGCGTGGAGCAGCTCTACCCCCTCCACCAAGAAAAGCTCGCCGAGCTGGCCAAACTCCACGCCGGCGCCAACCTCGTCTGGTGTCAGGAAGAACCGCAAAACATGGGCGCCTGGAGCTTCGTCGCCCCCGAGCTGGAAAAACTCTTCGGTCGCCGCCCCGCCTACATCGGCCGCGACGCCGCCGCCTCTCCCGCCGTCGGCGCCCTCGCCCTCCACAAACTTGAGCTCGCCGCCTTCCTCACCGACGCCTTCAAGGCCTGAGGACGCGGCAACCGCGCCTAAGGAGCTAGGAGTGAGAAGCTAGAAGCTAGAATTCCAGCCCATTCCCCAGCCCCTTGCCTCATTCAAACTCCTATCTTCTAGCTCCTATCTTCTAGCTTCCCCCCCCGACCCATGTCCCTCCTCGAAGTCAAAATCCCGCCCCTCGGCGAATCCATCAATTCCGGCGTGCTCGCCAAGTGGCACGTCAAGACCGGTGATACCGTGAAAAAGGACCAGCCCCTCTTCGAGCTGGAGACCGATAAAATCACCTCCGAAGGCATCGCCGGGTCCGCCGGCGTCATCACCCTCAAAGTCGAGCCCGGCGCCGAGGTGAAAATCGGCGAGATCGTCGCCACCATCGACGTCGCCGCCAGCACCTCCGGCGCCGAACCCCCGCCCTCCGCCCACCCCGTCAGCATGGAGAAAAAAGCCCCCGCCGCGCCCTCCGGCTCGCCCGAGGCCAAGCCCGCCCCGACCGCGTCCGCCGCCTCCAACGTTAGCCAGTCCCCCGCCGTCCGCCGCCTCGCCGCCGACACCGGCATCGACCCCGCCACCGTCGCCGGCACCGGCAAGGCCGGCCGCGTCACCAAGGGCGACATGCTGGCCTTCCCCGCCCCCGCCACCGTCCCCGCCTCGACCCCCGCCCCGGTCGGGCCGCTCCACATCGCCCCCAGCACCAACTCCGCCCCCGCCGAGCTCTCGCGCCTCACCACCGCCCTCGCCACCCACCCCGACGCCGCCGTGCCCGCCACCGCCCCCGTCATCACCCCGGCCGTCGCCGGCAAGCGATCACGGGTAAAAATGTCCAAGCTGCGCCAGACCATCGCGAAACGCCTGGTCCACGCCCAGCACGAGGCCGCCATGCTCACCACCTTCAACGAGGTCGACATGTCCGCCGTCATGGCCCTGCGCGCCAAGTATCAAGACGACTTCGTGAAGAAAAACGGCGTGAAGCTCGGCTTCATGAGCTTCTTCACCAAGGCCGTCGTCCACGCCTTAAAGGAAGTCCCCGCCATCAACGCCCAGCTCGACGGCGACGAAGTGGTACAAAACCATTATTACGACATCAGCATGGCCGTCTCGACCGAGAAGGGCCTCGTCGTCCCCGTCGTCCGCGAGTGCGATAAACTCGACATGGCCGGCATCGAGAAAGCCATCGGCGAAGTCGCCAAAAAAGCCCGCGACGGCAAACTCGGCCTCCCCGACTTCGAAGGTGGCTGTTTCACCATCACCAACGGCGGCATCTTCGGATCGATGTTGTCCACGCCCATCATCAACGCCCCCCAGAGCGCCATCCTCGGCCTCCACGCCATCAACGACCGCCCCATGGCCATCAACGGACAGGTCGTCATCCGCCCCATGATGTATCTGGCCCTCAGCTACGACCACCGCCTGGTCGACGGCAAAGAAGCCGTCACCTTCCTCGTGAAGGTCAAACAAGCCATCGAGGACCCCGCTCGGCTCCTGATCGGAGCCTGAACGCCCTTCGGCGGCGCTTGGTCGAGGAGCCGAAAAGCCGAGCAGGCGATCAATCGACTATCGCTCTGCTTTGGCTCCTCGACTCCTCGACCTCATCGACTGCTCGACCCATCCACCACCATGTCCGCTTCCCAATCCTTCGATCTCATCGTCATCGGCTCCGGCCCCGGCGGCTATGTGTGCGCCTTCCGCGCGGCCCAGCTCGGCCTCCAAGTCGCCCTCATCGATAAACGCGCCGCGCTCGGCGGCACCTGCCTCAACGTCGGCTGCATCCCGAGCAAGGCCCTCCTCGCCTCCTCCGAACACTACGCCTTCGCCAAGGGCCACGCCGCCGAGCACGGCATCAAAATCGACGGCGTCTCCATCGACGTCGCCGCCATGCTCAAAAAGAAAGACGGCATAGTCGCCAAACTCACCGGCGGCGTCGCCGCCCTCGCCAAGGCCCGCAAGATCACCGTCTTCACCGGCTCGGCACGCTTCCTCACCGCCCACGAAATCGAGATAACGCCTCCGCCCGCCGCGTCCGGGGAAATCTCAAATCATAAATCTCAAATCATAAACGCCCCGCAGGCGGTCATCGCCACCGGCTCCGCCCCCGTCGAGCTGCCCTTCCTTAAATTCGACGGCCACACCATCCTCTCCAGCACCGAGGCCCTCACCCTGCCCGCCGTGCCCAAGACCCTCGTGGTCGTCGGCGGCGGCGCCATCGGCCTCGAACTCGGCTCCGTCTGGGCCCGCCTCGGCGCCGGGGTCACCGTGGTCGAGTTCCTGCCCAAGATCGCCGCCACCTACGACGACGACATCGCGCGCGCCTTCACCCGCCTCCTCCAAAAACAGGGCCTCAAAATCGAGGTGAACGCCAAGGTCACCGGCTACGACACCGCCCGGCGCGTCCTCACCGCCGAGCGCGACGGCCAGCCCCTCGAATTCCCCGCCGACAAGGTCCTCGTCGCCGTCGGCCGCCGCCCCTACGCCGATGGCCTTGATCTCGCCGCCGCCGGGGTCGCTTTGACCGATAAAAAACGCATCCAGGTCGACGCCCACCTGCGCACCACCGCCCCCGGCATCTGGGCCATCGGCGACGTCATCGACGGCCCCATGCTCGCCCACAAGGCCGAGGAGGACGGCGTCGCCGTCGCCGAGTGGATCGCCGGCAAACATGGCCACGTAAACTGGGACCTCGTGCCCGCCGTCATCTACACCGAGCCCGAGGTCGCCTCCGTCGGCCTGGGCGAGGATACCGCCAAGGCCCGGGGCATCGCGATCAAGGTCGGCAAGTTCAACTTCGCCGCCAACGCCCGCGCCCTCGCCAACGACGCCGGCGACGGCTACGTCAAAATCATCGCCGACGCCCAGACCGACAAAATCCTCGGCGCGCAAATCCTCGGCAGAAACGCCGGCGAACTCATTAGCGAGATCGTCACCCACATGGAATACGGCGGCAGCGCCGAGGACCTCGCCCGCACCATCCACGCCCACCCCACCATGAGCGAAGCGGTCAAAGAAGCCGCCCTCGCCGTGAGCAAAAGCGCCCTCCACGCCCTCTAGCGTAGTGCCCGGCAAATAGCGCGACTTAAGCGGCACATGGTTTGTCGGTCCGGGGAGCGCACGCGTCCCGCGTGTAGGCGACGGCGTCCCGCTGTCTCCGTATGAGCGTTGGGCGAGACGCCCGGCGCAGCACCCGAGACGGGTGCGCTCCCCGGACCACTCCCACTGCCCCCGTAGCCCGCTCCGGGAAGAGGGGGATTTTCCCGCCGCGCTCGCCCTGCCCGCATAGCCTGCTAAGACCTCGGGCGATTTTCCCCTTTGTCATGTCGCGTCTGCTCTCGCTCCTCTGCCTCGCCCTGCTGTTTGGCCCCGTCCCCCTCCGGGCGGTTGCCGCGCCGCCGCGCGTGGTCTCGCAGACCGTGGGCACGGACGAGTTGCTGCTCGCCCTGGCCGAGCCCGGCCAGATCGCGGCGCTCAGCCACCTGGCGGCCAGCCCGGAGTTTTCCGTCGTGGCACGCGCGGCGGCGGCATATCCGCGGCTCACACAGGGCGACGCCGAGACGGTGCTTCGCCATCGGCCCACGCTGGTGCTTTTCGCCGACTACAGCCGGGCCGAACTCGTCGCGCAGGTCCGCCGCGCGGGCGTGGAGGTGATCGTCTTTGATCGCTACGCCACGCTGGACGAGGTCTATGCCAACCTGCGCACGCTCGCCCGCGCGCTCGGCGATCCGGCCGGGGCGCGGGCCGAGCAGCTCATCGCCCGCTGCGAGGCGCGCATGCGCGCCCTGCGCGCCCGCCTGAGCGGCGTGCGGCCGGTAAAAGTGATCGGCGGCACGACTTACGGCTTGTTGGCCGCCGCCGGCACCACGTTCCAGGATCTGTGCGACCACGCCGGCGCGGAAAACCTCGCGACGACCCTCGGCGGCTTGAGCGGGCACGCGCCGATGCCGAGCGAAAAGATGCTCGCCTGGCCGGTGGAGCGCGTCGTCGTCGGGCTCGACTCGCTCATGCCGGAATCGCCGGCTACCACGGCGACCCCGGATTCCCCGCGCCCGGAGACGGCGCCCCCCGAGGACGCGGCGACCACGACGGCGCGCGCCCTCGCCCTCCTGCGCGCCATCCCGCCCTTCCAATACCTGGAGTCCATCCGCGAGGGGCGCGTCGTCGTGCTGCCGGCGGCCTATCTCGGCTGCGTGTCGCACCACCGCATCGACGCCTACGAGGCCCTGGCCCGCCTGCTCCATCCGGAGGCGATGCGATGACCGCGACGGGCCGCGAGGCGACGCACGCGGGCCGGCGCGGATTGCTCCCGCTCCTCGGGCTCTTGGTGGTGATCCTGGCCGGGTTGTCGCTTGCCTTCGGCGAGGTCGCGATGGGCCCGGCGCGGCTCTGGGCCGGCCTCACCGGCGCGGACGAGATGGCCTCGATCGTGCTCTGGCAAATCCGGCTGCCGCGGGTGATCGTGGCGCTGCTGGTGGGCGCGGCGCTCTCCACCGGCGGGCTCGTGATGCAGGCCTATTTTCGCAACAGCCTCGCCAGCCCCGATCTGCTCGGGGTGAGCAGCGGGGCGGCGGCGGGCGCGGTGGTGGCGATCTCGGCCGGGTGGACCGTGGTCGCGCTCTGGGTGCTCCCCCTCGCGGCGGCGGCGGGCGCGGCGGTGGCGACGCTTGGCGTGCTCGCGCTGGCGCGGCGCGGCGCGAGCGGCGAGCGGCTGCTGCTCGCCGGCGTGGCGCTCAACGCCCTGCTCGGCGCGGTCACCAGCTACGTGCTCTCGACCGGCGTCGTGCTCTACGAGCGCAACGCGCAGCTTTTGTTCTGGCTGCTCGGCGGGCTGGAGGATCGCACCTGGCTGCACGTGTGGGCCGCCCTGCCCATCGTGGCGGCGCTGGCGCTGGTGTGGCCGCTCGGGCGGCGCATGGATCTGCTCAGCCTCGGCGAACGCGAGGCGAGCAGCCTCGGCGTGGAGGTGCGCGGCCTGCGCCGGCGCATGCTCGTGCTGGCGACGGTGCTGGCCGCCACGGCCACGGCGGTGGCCGGCATCGTGGGCTTCGTCGGCCTCGTGGTGCCGCACGGTCTGCGCCTGGTGGCGGGCCCGGAGCATCGCCGGCTGACACCGCTTTGCATCCTCGGCGGCGCGGCATTCGTGCTCGCTTGCGATCTGGCGGGCAGGGTCGCGGGCGGCTTGCGGCTCGGTATCGTGACCGCGCTGATCGGCGGGCCGTTTTTCCTGTGGCTGTTGAGGAGGCGCACATGAACGGGCAGCCCCTGGCGAACGCGTTGAGCATCCGGCGCGCGAGCGTTCCGGGTCGCCTGCGCCCCGTCTCGCTGGACGTGGCGCCGGGCCGGCTGGTGGGCCTGGTCGGGCCGAACGGCTCGGGAAAATCCACGCTCCTGAGCGTGGCCGCCGGCCTGCTGCCGACCGCGGGCGAGGTGCGCTGGGCGGGCCGGCCGCTGGCCGACATCGCGGTGCCGGAGCGGGCGCGTCAGCTCGCGTGGGTGCCGCAAGAGGCGCGCTGGGAATTCGGCTTCACCGTGCGAGCGGTGGTGCAGCAAGGCCGCTACGCGCACGGCGACGACGAGGCGGGGGTGGACGCCGCGCTGGAGCGTTTCGATCTCGGCGCGCTCGCGCGGCGTCCGGTCACCGAGCTCTCGGGCGGCGAGCGCCAGCGGGTGTTGCTCGCGCGCGCGTTGGCCACGGCGGCGCCGATCCAGCTCTGGGACGAGCCGCTCGCGCCGCTGGACCCGCGCCATGGGTTGCAGGTGTTGGGCCTGGCCCGCGAACTGACACGCGCGGGCGGCACGGTGATCCTGTCGCTGCACGACCTCGGCGTGGCGCGCGGGCTCGACGAGGTCCTGGTGCTGGCCGACGGCGAACTAAAGGCGGCGGGCGCGCCGGCCGAGGTGCTCACCCCGGCGCGCTTGCTGGAGGTGTTCGGCGTGCGCGCGAGCACCGGGCCCGGCTTGATCCTGGAACTACCCTGACTCGACGACTCCGGAATTGAGGTGCCTCGTCCCGATCGTTTCTCTCGTCAGCCGCGCGCCACCGGCCCCACTGCCGGTGACGCTCGTCCCCCACCTTTTTTTACATGCCCACCGACTCCGCCACCGCCCCCGCGACCGACTCGCCCGCCCCGTCCCCGGCCAGTTCAGACACCCGGGCCGCCGACCCCGCGTATGTCCATCCCTCGTTGCGCGCGATCGAGATTTTTGCCCGTCACGAATTGGGCGACATGACGGTCGTCTACACCCTGGATCGCGCGAGCGGGTCGATGCAGTGGTCGCTCCTGCCGACCGCGTCGCGCGGCCGGGTCGTTCCGCGCCGGATGAACCACAGCGACGACGCGCAGTTGTGCAATCAGGAGCAGGAGCGGCACCCCGCGCCGTGGATGCTCGATCCGCTCGTCCACCTGAAACTCCGCGAGCAGGACGCCAGCGCCCTCTACACCCCCGGCCTCACCCTGCGCTACGGCGCCGGCCCGGCCCCGCGCTTCGCCGACCAGCGCATCGAGCGCACGGCCAACCGGACCGACATCATCACCACCCTGCGCACCGAGGGCCCGCTGGCCCACGAATGCGAACACCGGGTATGGCATTTCGACGGCGAGTCGGGCCTGCGCGTGGCCACCGTGTTTCGCAACCTCTCCGACACGCCGGTCACGCTCCAGTTGTTGACCGCGTTTTCGCTCGGCGGGATCACGCCCTTCTCCGCCAAGGAGGCGCCCGAGCAACTGTGGCTGCACCGCTGCCGCAGCTTTTGGGCGGCCGAGGGCCGGCGTGAAAGCGTGCCGCTCGAGGCACTGCATCTGGAGCGCGCCTGGGGCACCGGCGTGGTGCGGGTGGAGCGCTTCGGCCAGGTCGGCTCCTTGCCGGTGCGCAAGTTTTTCCCCTTCGCCGCCATCGATGACCGGGAGGCCGGCGTCGTCTGGGCGGTGCAACTCGCCGCGCCCGGCTCCTGGCAGATCGAGGTCTCGCGCCGCTGCGATACCGTGTCTCTCTGCGGCGGGCCCGCCGATTGGGAGACCGGCCACTGGATGAAAACCATCGCGCCCGGCGAATCCTTCGCCACGCACGAGGCGTTGTTGACCACCGTGGCCGGCGGCGTGGACGCGGCCTGCCACCGGCTCACCTCGCTCCACCGTCGCGCCTGGCTCGCCCAGCCCGCCTCCGAGCACGAGCTCCCCATCGTGTGCAACGAGTGGTGCAGCTTCTGGGGCGATTCCTCGCACGAAAAGGTGCTCGCCATGGCCCGGCGTCTGCGGGGCACCCCCGTGAAATACCTCGTGCTCGACGCCGGCTGGTATCGTCCGGCCCAGGTGGATTGGGGTGCGACCCACGGCGACTGGATCCCCAGCCCGCAACTCTTCCCCCACGGCTTGCAAGCCACGGTGGACGCCATCCGGGCCGAGGGGCTGGTGCCCGGCGTCTGGTTCGAGTTCGAGACCGTCGGCGTGGATTCGGAGGCGTCGAAAAACGAGTTCCGTCACCTCCTGCAACTCGCCGGCCGGCCCCTCACCGTGGGCACGCGCCGATTCTGGGATTTCCGCGACCCCTGGGTCACGGAGTATCTTTCGCAGCGGGTCATCGCCTTCCTGCGCCAGCACGGTTTCGGCTACATGAAAGTCGACTACAACGAGAGCATCGGCCTCGGGGCCGACGGCGCCGAATCGCTCGGCGAAAGCCTGCGCGCGCACCTGGTCGGCTCGCAGAATTTCTTCCGCGCCATTCAAGCCGCCCTGCCCGACCTCGTGATCGAGAACTGCGCCTCGGGCGGCCACCGGCTGGAACCTTCCTTCCTGCAACTCTGCCCGCTGGCGTCCTTTTCCGACGCGCTGGAATGCCTGAACATCCCGATCATCGCCGCCGAGCAGCAAACCCAGGTGCTACCCGCGCAAAATCTGGTGTGGGCCGTGGTGCGAAAAAACGACGACGCGCTCCGCCTCTCCTACACTTTGGCGGCGGGTTTCCTCGGGCGCCTGTGCCTCTCCGGCGATATCGCCGGGCTTTCCGACACCCAATGGGGCGTGGTCGAGACCGCCCTGGCGCTCTACCGCGAAGCCGTGCCGGCCATTCGCGACGGCGCGATCCAGCGCCAAGGCGTCTCGTCGTCCAGCCAGCGCTACCCCCGCGGCTGGCAAGCCGTCACCTTCGCCACCCCCGGGCTCGTCCTCGTGGTGATCCATACCTTCGCCGAAGCGCCGGCCGAGTTGATGCTAACCCTGCCCGTAGGCGATTGGCGCATCACGCAGGTTTTCCCCGCCGTCGATCCGGAAACCTGTAAATCCAATGCAAACGATTTGGTCGTGAGCGGAGCGCGCGATTTCGCCGGTCGCGTCATCCTCCTGCGTGCCACCGGCACCTGAGGCCGGCGGCCATCCGGCCGTAGTCTGAGATTTACAACAAACCGGAGCCCGCCCCCGAAAACTCCCGGGGTGTGGCGCCCGGCCGGTATTATTGCCCGGTGATCGCCAGCTTAAGATTATCCATGAGAACTTCATCTCCCTCCGCCCATTTGGCGACATCAAAAGCGAAAGACAGATTTCCCGACATTTCGCTCGCGCCGTTTAGATACAGATTCCGAATGTAATTCACCGCCTTGGCCACGTGGCCGTCACTCAAATCCGCCCCCGAGAAGGCATAGGTTTGATAACTTCCGGTCCCTTTGATCGCACCCAAAACGATGCGGTTGCCCCAAGCCGTGCCACCCGCATCCACATCCTTCGGGACGTTAAATTGTATATGCACCTCAAACGATTTACCCACCGGCATTTTCATATCGACGCTAAACCGAATGGAGCGGATGGGGTCAACCAACGGCAAACCATCCTTAAACATCGGAAATTTGAGGGGAGTGTATGTTAGCAGCATCGCATTGGTGGCCAGCTTATCAATTTTGACGTAAACCCCCCCCGTGCCGTCGAGGCCGTAACCGGTGCCATACATGAGCAACAGCTTGCCGTCATTAGACCATCCACTCATTCCCCCGGCCGAGGACCAATTCTCGCCCGGGGCCGGGGGATAATTCTTGGGGTTGTTGGTGGGACTCTCGAAAACCGCGTTTATCAGAGGTGCGGGCAGGGGGGCGTCGGCGAACAAAACACCGGTGGCACCCAGGCATAGAGCGGTGAGGATATGATAAGGATAAGATTTCATAAGATAGCGTAGATTAGGTTAATACATGATAAAAACAAGACAGAGCCCAAACGACACCCCCTCGCTCCCTCGAGCTCGCCAAGCGCCGTTCGTACAAAATTCGTCCCGCCGGCATCGGGCTCTGCGGCTATCGCCCTGAGATGGTTAGTTTTATGTTATCCATAAGAAATTCATCCCCCTCCATCCACTCAGCCGAGGTAAAACTGAAACTCAAGTTCCCGACTGCCTCGGTCATGCCGTTTAGGTAAAGATCGCGGATATAGATAACCGCCAGACTCATCGCCTTGTCTTTGATATCCGCGCCGGAGAAGGTGAAATGCGTATATTCTCCGGTGCCGACAATCGTTCCCAAGACCAGGCGGTTCGCCCAAGCACTGTTGCCCACCTCGGCCCCCTTGGGCGCAATGAGACCCAAATACACCTCGAGAGTCCGGTTTAGCGGAATCTTGGCATCCACACTAAGCTGAATCGAGCGAATAGGCTCAACCAGAGGCAAGCTGTCCTTAAACATGGGCAGCTTTAAATTATTATACGACAGTAGCATGAATGAGGTGGCGGGTTTAACGACCTTACCGTAGATCCCTCCGGTCCCGTCCAACCCATGACCGGCGGCATAGGTGAGGTCCACTTGACCACCCCTGGTGAAGGCACTCAACCCCCCGGCAGTGACCCAAGGGTCTCCTTTTGGAATTGGGTAGGATACAGTGCTGGTATTCGGTTTTTCAAAAACCGCGTTCAACACAACTTGCGGCGTCTGGGCGGGAAGCCTGCCGGCATTGAGGAGACAAAGAGCCAGTAATATAATCGAGGTATAAGATTTCATGGAACGATATGAATTTTATGTGGATGTATAAACTGCGCAACCCGACATGAACACTATGCCATCTGGATCGCCGACTCGTTCTAGGATAGCAAAGGACGAGGCCGCAACTGAATACTGTAAAAAAAATATCACTCGCCAACAACGCCAAGCTTGCATTTGTATTCATCATAATCCAATGGCGTAATATTCGGCGGGTAAACGGTTCCACGTGGAGTGTGGAATATTAGGAAGCGGCCCCGTCCGGCGCGGGACAGAAACCCAAACCGAAATCCGCCATATGCCATGAGCCACCCCCACCCCGGCAGGCACGCCGTCCCAGTCGCCGCCGACCCCACGGGGGTGCAGACGCGGATCACGCCGGACGGGCGGCGTCCGATTCCCGCGGACCGCGCGCGGCAATCACGTTGTCCCGCATCAGCGACGGGTCGAAGGAGCTGCGCCATGCCCGCCCCGGACGCGAATTGGCGGAGTTCGGCATGGGATCGCGGGAGCGACGCGCGGGGATCAACCCGCGTCGTCGTCGTCGGGGTCGTCGGGTGGGTTTTGGTCCGCGTCGAAACTGTCCACGTAGCGCTCGGGGAAAAAGTCCTCGTCCTCCAGAAAAGCCATGACGTGCGTGGCGACGAGTTTGCGGTCGGCGGAGACGAGGCGCGGGTGCTCCAGGCGGATGAACTCGGCGATGTCGGCGCGAGCTCGGGCGCGGTCGGGGCGGTCGGCCAGGAAGGCGTCGGCCTGGCTGGCGATGTCGTCGATTATGGGGCGGAGGTTCATGGCGAGGGAAAGGGGCCGGACGATGGGCGCAAAGAAGCGTGGCGGGCGCAAAACCAATCACGCCTCACGCGACGAGGGTGAAGGCGGTCTCGGCGAGGCGGCGGCCGTTTATCTGGAGCTCGACGAGATGGTGGCCGGGGTGGTGGCGACGCGTGGTGAAGTCGCGGATCGTCTGGCCCTTGGTGAGCGTGAGGCTCTCGCCGGGCGCGAGCGTGAGCTCGGTCCACTTAAAAACCTTGGCGGAGGCGCGACCCGAGGCGCGGGCGTAGTGGACGACGTAATCGACGAGCAGCGCCTGCGGACGCCGGGCGGTGGAGGCGAGCGTGGCGGACAGGCTGAGTTTATCACCCAGCCGGATGCGTCCGGGCGAAACGGCGAGGCGGGCGGTGAGCCTGGGCTCGGCCCCGGCGCCAAACAGAGCGAGGGCGCCGGGGTTGCCGCGCTTAATCAAGGTGCGCAGGGCGTGGCGAACAATCCAGGCGGTGTGGGCGTCGGCGCGATCCCAGGAGGACACGAGATCGAGGACGACGTCGGGGTGATCCTTGGCGATGTCGTTGAGGTGGTTGGCGACCGATTTGCGCACGTAGAGCGAGGGATCGGCGCGCAGCGCGGCGAGCAGAGGGAGGGTGGGCGACGGATCGGCCACGAGGGCTTGCAGGCGTTCGCCCCAGGGCAGCCGCGGGCGGGAGCCTTCGCTGGCGAGGCGGCGCACGTGTTCGTCTTCGCAGGCGGCCCAGGTGTGGAGCACGGCCAGCGTGCCGGGGAGGTCGCGCGCCAGAAAGGGCCGCAGGGCAAACTCGGCGGAGCCGTGGCGGGTGAGATCGCGCAGGGCGGGCAGGGCGAGTTCGGGCTGGGCGAGGCCGTGCGCGGCGACGTGGGCGCAGGGCCAGATGGCGACGAAGTTGTGCCCGATCTGCGGCGCGTGGGCGTGGAGGACGGCGAGTTGCTCGGCGAACGGGAGCGGGAGCGCCCGGTCAAAGGCGTCGGCGGTGCGATGGAGGCGCGCCATGAGTTCGCGTGCGTCGAGGCCATCCAGTGAATGGGCGAGGAAACCCTCGTGATCAAAGCGCGGGTGGAGCGCGGCGAGCTGCGCGGCGGTGCGTTGGTAGAAGGCCTCGTTGAACCAGTTTTTCATCGCGGAGAGAGGGCCGAGACTGGCACCGCGGCGGCGCCCAAAAGAACGCTAAAAATGGAAAAGAATCTCGCGAGGTCCGCCGCGCCCCGTTGCGGGCGGGATTCGTGCGCCGCCGCGCTTGCTACCCCCGGCGTATCACCCATGGACTCGCCGCATCGTTTTATGAAATTCACCCCGTCCTCGTTCCTGCTCGCCGGCGCGCTGTTTCTCGCGGGTTGCGGCAAGCCCGCCGCCCCGGCGGTCAAGATCGGTCTCAATGCCGAGATCACCGGCGAACTCTCCGCCGTCGGCACCTCCAGCCGCAACGCCGCCGAGCTGCTCGCCGCCGAGATCAACGCCGCCGGCGGCCTGCCCGTCGGCGGGAAAAACCACCCGCTCGAGCTCGTCATCGGCGACAACGGCGGCAAGGCCGACCAGGCCGCCGCCACCGCCCGGCGCCTCATCTCGCAAAACAACGTGCTCGCCATGATCGGGCCCAACGCCAGCGCCTGCGCCATCCCCGCCTCGGCCATCGCCGAGTCGCTCGGCGTGACCATGATCTCGCCCTGGTCCACCAACCCCAAGACCACCGTCGATCCCGTCACCGGCAAGCCCAAGGTCTTCGTGTTTCGCGGCTGCTTCACCGACCTCTTCCAGGCCCGCGTGCTCGCCAAGTTCACCCTCG